>JALZFJ010000072.1 GCA_030867425.1 Actinomycetota bacterium
CGCCACCACCGACCAAGCTGAGCTCGAGCAGTTCGTGCAGAGCAACGCGCCCTCGGCCGGGCAGATCTTTAGTGGTGCTATGGGTTTCATAGGTGGGGTCTTCGGCGTCTTCGGCGCAGTACTCAACCTCGTGCTCATGCTCATCATCTCCATCTACCTTCTGCTCGACAGGGAGAGGATCGGGCGCGCCACGCTCCGCGCGGTGCCGGCGACGATCCGGAACCAGACCGTCGAGCTCTTCCACGCCGTCGAAGAGTCCCTCGTCAAGTACGTCAAGGCACAGCTTCTGCTTTGCGCGATCATGGGTATCATAGGCTGGGTCATAGCCTTCTTCACCTTCGGTAGTTACGCCGTCCTGATCGGCCTCTGGGTCGGCTTCACGGAGATCATCCCCGTGCTCGGCCCCTTTCTCGGAGCGATCCCAGCGGTCGTGATAGCGCTCTTTGATGGCGGCGTCACCCTGGCCCTCTTGGTCGCCGCGCTTTTTCTCGTCGCCCAGCAACTGGAAGGCAACATCCTGCAGCCAAGGATCATGGGTGGCTCCGTCGGCGTGCAGCCTTTGTGGGTGCTCTTCGCCTCCCTGGCCGCGACGGCTCTTTACGGCGTCGTCGGCGCCGCCTTCGCCGTTCCCATCGTCGCCATAATCGCGGCCGCCTCCCGGTACTTGCGCGAGACGCTCCTCTTCGAGCGCTGGCTCAAGGCCCCCGTCACGGAGATCGTCTTCGAAGAGGGACAACCGGAAGCCGTGGCCACCGGCGAAGAGCCAGCGAGCCTGCGGAGCTCCGCGGAGGGGAAGGGATAGGCGC
This sequence comes from Actinomycetota bacterium, assembly GCA_030867425.1. GTDB lineage: Bacteria > Actinomycetota > Rubrobacteria > Rubrobacterales > Rubrobacteraceae > Rubrobacter_F. Next base: position 807 of record JALZFJ010000072.1, read on the forward strand.
GGTGGGGTTGCCGCATCGAGAGCCGCGCCGACCGTTCTCCTACAAGGAGGCCTTCCGGCAGCTGATACGCCCTCTGGTCCGCTTCCTCTCGGCGATGCGGGTCCGTCCGGACTCTTTGACGGCCACGGGGTGGATCCTCTCGCTCGTCGCCGCTACCCTTTTCGCGCTCGGCTACACCAAAACGGGCGGCGCCGTGATGCTCTTCGCGGGCCTCTTCGACGCCCTGGACGGCGCGGTCGCCCGTGAGTCCAATAAGATGAGCGACTTCGGCGCCTTTCTGGACTCGACGCTCGACAGGCTCTCCGAGTCGGCGATCTTCGTCGGCGTGATCTTTTTCTACGCGGCCTCTGCTAGGCCCTACGAAGCCTTGCTCGCCGGCGCCGCGATGGCCTTCTCGCTCATGACCTCCTACACCCGCGCCCGGGCCGAAGGTTTGGGTCTCCAGTGCGAGGTCGGCCTCCTGGAACGCGCGGGTCGCGTCGTGATCCTCTCGCTCTTCTCCTTGGCGGGCTTCTTGACCCTTGGCGTCGGTCTCGTCGCCGCCGGCGCCCTCGTAACTACCGCCCAGCGCTTCCTCCACGTCCGCCACCTGACGAGAACTCCCTAAAGACCCGTGCCCGAGAGCTTTTCCCTACCTCCCGTCACGAGCGACTACGAGGCTAAGACCTCCTACGAGACAGCCCGTCTGGCTCGCCATAAGGAACGCGCCGGGATAGAGCCCTTCGGCGATCCTCTATCCGGCGTCGTACTCGTCGCGGAGAGCGCCCCGGAAGGGGCGGCGAGCTCCCGAATAGTGGAGGCCCTACGCCGCAGCCTCGCCGCCGTAGGGCTAGAGAGGGCCTACGTCACCTGGGCCCGCCCGAGCTTACTCGAAGAGGTACTCTCCCTCGAGCCCACCATCCTCGTAGCGGTAGGACCTGCCGCCGCCCGCGCCATAGACTCTCTCGGCTACCCCCTCGCCGAAGCAGGGTTCTCAGAAGCCCCCGAAGGCTCGTGGTTCGCCTGGACTAAAGGCACCTTCGGGCTCAAGCTCCCCGCCCTCACTCCGGCCCTGAGCGACGACAGAGCCAAGCGCCACTTCTGGAAAGCCTTCCTCGCCCTCCGCGCCCTCGCCGCCGGAGGGGGCCTGGATCCAGGCCCTTACCACCCTCGCCCGTAGGAAGGCAGAGGTACTTATCAGGCGATAAACGAGACATAAATCTCTGATCAAACAGAATAGCTCCCGAAGAATACCCTTGCTAACTTGCGCAAAACTTGCGAATATTAAGTTTAATTAAAAAGACATTTCGTCCGGAAAACAGGAATTCCCTTTATTTAAGCTGTATTCCTGCTACAGGAGGTTTGTTTCTAAACGAAGAGGGTGTTGCAAGAGTTCAACGGCTTCTCTAGAGTGCCGAATCTAGGAGGGGGGATTCGGACGATCCCCTGCCAAAAGTTCATATAAACGGCGGGAAGGAGCCCGGACACCATGCCTCGAAGGGTCAACCTTGTAATACTTCTCGGTCTTATTATTGGTGCTGTTTTCTCATTCGGGCTTTCGGCGGGTGCTCAGGAGCCGGACGCGACGGGCACTACGGAGGACGAGATCGAGGTGGCCCAGACGGAGCTCACAGAGCTGCGGACGCAGGCGGAGGTGGCGGCCGAGGAGTACAACAGCGCCGCCTACCGGGCAGAGCTACTAAACGGCCAGATAGCTAATACGACGAGGGATCTGGAGGAGGCTGAGGGACGTCTCGCCACGGCCCAGGAGGATCTCGCCGGCCAAACTGCGCAGATGTACAAGAGCGGCAACGTCGCCTTCTTGGACGTTCTGTTCGGAGCGAAGGACTTCAACGATTTCGCGACTCGGTTGGATCTCTGGGCACAGCTCCTCGGCAACCAGCAGGCCGAGGTCGAAGAGCTCCGCGCTGCCAGGGACGATATCAAGACGGAAGAGAATGAGCGTGCGCTGCAGGTCGAGAACCAGGAGAAGACCCTCGCCGATATGCAAGCCCGGTGGGAGTGGGCTAATGCTTCTCAGGCTGATGCCGAGGCTTACCTCAACTCGCTCAACGACGAGCTCCGCGAGGAGATCCAGGCCGCGCAGGAGGCCGCGGCCGCAGAAGCCGCCGCCGCGGCCGCAGAAGCCGCCGAAGAGGCCCAAAGGAACCTCGAGCAACAAGAGGCCCCGAGTAACCTCGAGCAGGCCCCTGTAGAGGCTGCGCCTGTCGCTCAGACAACCCCGACCCCGGACCCTGCGGCTGAGGAGGCCTTGGCGGCAGCGGCCGAGCAGGCAAAGCTCGCCGCGGAGCAGAGGGAAGCCCAGCGGCAGGCCGAGGAAAACGCCGCGAAGGAGGCCGCAGCTGTCGAGCAGGCCAGGCAGGTACTGAAGGATGCCCAGAGTGAGGCGGAGCGGAAGAAAGCCCAGGAGGAAGCGGCAGCGGCCGAGAATAAGGCAAGAGAGGAGGCGAACCGGGCCGCAGAGGCCGAGCTGGCTAAAAAGAATGCGGAGCAGGCCCTGGCCGATGAGCAGAAGAAGGCCCAGGCCGCGACGCCCTCTGACCCGGTCTTTCTTCCGAAGAGCAAAGAGCAGCCCAAGGCTGCTTCTGACCCGGAGTCTGACCCGGTCTTTCTTCCGAAAGACAAAGAGCAGCCCAAGACTGCTTCTGATCCGAAAGGCAAAGACCAGCCGAAAGGCAAAGACCAGCCCAAGGCTGCGTCAGGCGCAGGGGGCGCGCCGATCGCCGAGGCACGGAGCGTGCTGGGCGCGCCCTACGTGTTGGGCGGGGTGGACCCCAGTGGTTTTGACTGCTCAGGCCTCGTCAAGTGGTCCTACCGGGGCATCAGGGAGCTGCCGCACTCCGTGGATGGGATAGGCTCCTCGGGAACCCAGATTAGCCCCGCTGAGGCCGGACCGGGTGATGTCCTCGTCTGGCCCGGGTATCACGTCGCCATGGTCACGGGCCCCGGCATGATGATCCACGCCTCGAATTATCATATGCAGGTAATCGAAGTTCCCCAAGGGGATATGGAACCTGCTTCGTACGCGGTAAGGCTTTAAGGCTGGGCTA
>JALZFJ010000347.1 GCA_030867425.1 Actinomycetota bacterium
CGCCTCCATACCGAACGAGTTCGCCCTCGTCCTGGACGACTACCACGTAATAGAGGCAGAGCCGATTCACCACGCGATCGCGTTCCTGCTAGAGCATATGCCGCCTAACATGCACCTGGTAATCGTCAGCCGCACCGAGCCGCCCCTGCCACTCTCTCGCCTGCGCGCCCGGAATCAGCTAACCGAGCTGCGTGCCACCGATCTGCGCTTCACGCCTGGGGAGACGGCCGCTTTCCTTGAAGGGGTGATGGGTCTTGAGCTCTCGGCCGAGGACATAGAAGCCTTGGAGAGGCGCACCGAGGGCTGGATTGCCGGACTGCAACTGGCGGCGCTCTCCATGCAAGGTAGAGAGGACACCTCCGGCTTCATCGAAGCTTTCAACGGCACGAACCGCTACGTCCTAGACTATCTGGCCGATGAGGTTCTCCAGAAGCAACCTGAGCCGGTGCAGACCTTCTTGTTACAGACCTCTATCCTCGACCGCTTGACCGGTCCGCTATGTGATGCGGTCACAGGTCAAAGTAATGGACAAGCGATGCTAGAGGGGCTGGAGCACGCCAATTTATTCCTGGTACCGCTGGACCAGGAGCGACGCTGGTATCGTTACCATCATCTCTTCTCCGACTTTCTGCGCAGCCGCCTGCGGCGCATACAGCCGAAGCAGGTGCCTGAATTACACCGTCGCGCGGCTGGGTGGTACGAGGAGCACGGGTCGATAACTGAGGCAGTCGGACATGCCCTGTCCGCGGAGGATTTCGAGCGGGCGGCGCGCCTTGTCGAACAGACTCGCGCAGCGATGATCACCCGTGACGAGCTGAACACGCTGCTGGGCTGGCTAAAGGCACTCCCGGACGAGCTGGTGCGCTCCCGGCCACCACTCTGCATCGCTTATGCCTGGGTATTGGTCCTCACCGGTCAGGTAGATGCCGTCGAAGCGCGGCTACGGGATGCCGAGTTTGCGTTGGACGCTGGCAGCGCCGAACCAGAGGAACGTGACCGGGTTCTGGGTGAGACGGCGGCGGCTAGAGCCGAGGTTGCCCGGATGCGAGGAGACATGCCCCGCGCCATCGAGCTATCTCATCAGGCGCTCGAAATTTTGCCCGAAGACACTCTGCTGTTGCGTAGCGTTGTCGCTTTGAACTTGGGGTCCGCGTACTGGATCAGCGGCGACACCACAGCGGCGAGCCAGGCGTCCTCCGAAGCCACCGTACTCAGCCAGGCAGCCGGAAACATTTATGTAACCCTGGTCGCTTTGCGGGGCCTGGCCCAGGTGAAAGCAGCGCAAGGCCGCCTTCGGGAGGCGGCCGAGCTTTACCGGAGGGCGCTGCAACTCGGGCCTGAGCGGGGTTACGAGTTACTGCCGGTCATGGGCTACGCGTATGTAGGACTGGGAGAGCTGCTACGTGAGTGGAACGACCTGGAAGCCGCGGCGCACTACCTGACCGAGGGCATCGAGCTGTGTAAGCAAGGGGGGCTTGTAGTTCCGTTGCCGGAGGGTTACATCTCCCTGTCGCGGGTGAAGCAGGCGCGGGAAGACACAGCTGGTGCTTTCGCGACGGTCCAAGAAGCGGAGCAACTGGTGCGAAGGCACAACATCACCCTGCTTGTGGGCACACTGGCAGCGCACCGAGCGCGGCTTTCCCTGGCGCAGGGAGACGCAGAAGCGATAGCCCGCTGGGCGGGCGAGAGCGACCTTGGCGTAGACGACGAACTTAGCTTCCAGCGCGAGTTCGAGCACACCACGCTGGCGCGCGTGCTCATCGCCCAGGACAAGACCGGTGAAGCACTACAGTTATTAGAGCGGTTGCTAGCTGCGGCAGAGGCAGATGAGCGGGTGGGCAGCCTGATCGAGATCCTGGCGCTCCGGGCGCTGGCCCTGCAAGCCGCGGGCGACATGGCTGGAGCGGTGAACGCCCTGGCAAGGGCACTGTCGCTCGCCGAGCCCGAAGGATACGTCCGCGTCTTCGCCGACGAGGGTGCTCCGATGGCCGCACTGCTGCCGAAAGTCCTCGAAGTGCAAAAAGAGGGAGGCCTCGCTCCCACGTTACCGAACGTTTCAAGGAAGTACGTGGGCAAGTTGCTGGCGGCTATCAAAGTCAGGTCCGCGTCACCGAGCGGGATGAGCCTCAGTGCGACGGCAGGGTCACTCGTCGAGCCCTTGAGCGAGCGCGAGCTGGAAGTCCTGCGGCTCGTCGCTTTAGGCGCATCCAATCGGGAGATAGCAAGGAAACTGTTCATCTCTCTGAGCACGGTCAAGACGCACATCAACAACATCTACCGCAAGCTCGAAGTACGCACCCGCACCCAGGCCCTAGCACGAGCCAGAGAGTTGATGCTGCTCCAGTAGAAGAGCGAGGCTCAAAGGGCCTCGCCCTGACCTTTTCAGGGGTGGAGGGATCTTCGCTTTCCAGATCCACCCCCCTAATCAACCCTTTGGCCGATGCCGCTCCACCCACCCAGCAAATACATTAGGCAAAAGTTGGCACCCAAACGATCGATAAAGGACGAAGGAGATCGCCGGTGGTTCGGTACCTGAATCTTGAAGAACAGGTGGATAGGGATTTCACCCACGCCCGCCGAAGAGCTCTGCTCCGGCAAATGAGAGCTCGTCTTATAAACGACCCTGACTCTAACCGACTGCTCTCTCTTGACAAGGTCAGAAAAGCGCTCAGGGCCGACAACTGGATTTACCTGAGGAGGAGGGTGGTGCCGGTGGAGAAAATGCCTCTAGGGCGACTGGCTCGACCAGAAGATGTGGCCACCGCGGCGCCGTTCTACGCCTCCGACCTTTCCGCGTTCATCACGGGTACATCGCTTACCATTGACGGAGGTGCAAACCGTGCCATCGCATAGCGAAGGCGAGCTGCACGTCATCTTCGGCACGGGGCAGCTCGGCACGACGATCACGCGAAAGTTGTTGT
>JALZFJ010000353.1 GCA_030867425.1 Actinomycetota bacterium
ACGTTGTCCACCTAGTAGCCCCCGGCCTGAACGTGATCGGCGCCGGGGAGCCTGCCCTGCCAGGCATTTCCATCGGCCACAACGGCCGAGTAGCCTTCGGTTTCACGATCTTCTCTGTGGATCAGGAGGATCTCTACATCTACGAGACTAATCCTCAGAACCCCTCCGAATACCTCTACGAGAGTCGCTGGGAGCCGATGGAGGTCGAGAAGCAGCAGATCCTCGTCAAGGGAGAAAATCCCGCGGAGGTGGAGCTCAAGTACACTCGCCACGGGCCGGTAATCTATGAGGATTTCGAAAAGCACCTTGCTTTCGCCGTACGGGCTGTCTGGTTAGAGCCGGGAATGGCCCCGTACCTCGGCAGCATCGAGTACATGCGCGCGAAGGACTGGGACGAGTTCCTCACGGCTATGAACCACTGGGGTACGCCGGGCGAGAATTTAGTCTACGCTGACACTGAGGGTTTCATAGGCTGGAAACCCGCCGGGCTTACTCCCATACGGTCGAACTGGGATGGACTGTTGCCGGTGCCAGGAGACGGCCACTACGAGTGGGACGGGTTCTTAGACATGAACCAGCTACCCCTAGCATTCAACCCCTCTCGTGGCTGGATCGCCACTGCCAACGAGATGAATCTGCCGGAGGACTACCCTTACGAGGAGAAAAAGGTTGGCTTCGAATGGCTTGCCCCGTTTCGCCGACAGCGGATAGACGAGATATTGAGCAAGAATCCCAACCACCTACCAAGAGATTCAGTAAACCTGCAGACGGATTACCTCTCCGTCCCCGCGCGCAAAATTGGCGGCAAGCTAGAAGGGCTGCGCTCGGAAGACCCGAAGGTCGAGCAGGCCCTCGAGATGCTAAGGAGGTGGGACTTCGTGTTGTCCAAGGAATCGGCACCAGCGGCGCTCTTCGAGGTATGGTACCGCCTCCACCTGCGTGACGCCTTGGTGGCCAGGATTGTCCCGCCCGAGGCTAGGACCGTGATTACAGAAGACTCCTTCGAATCCGACGCAGAGGTGGGCGACAGTAGGGTAATACTCGAGCTTGTGGAGAGCCCTGACGAGAAGCTGGGATCAGAGCCGGAGAAGACTCGCAATGAGGCGATACTGTCCAGCCTTAAGGAAGCCTCCGAGCATCTCGTACAGCTGCTCGGCCCGGATCCTGAAGCTTGGGAGTGGGGCAAACTGCACCACGCCTTCTTCTCCCACCCCCTGTCCTCGCTAGTAGACGAGGAAATCCGGGACCGATTGAACATCGGTCCGTTGCCTCGCGGGGGTAGTGGCGATACCGTAGGTAACACTGGCTACCGGGTAGAAGACTTCCGGCAGACCGGGGGCTCATCGTGGCGGGTGGTGGTGGATGTCGGCAGTTGGAACGATTCCTTGTTCATGAACACGCCAGGGCAGTCGGGAGACCCACGCAGCCCGCACTATGCCGACATGTTCGAGGAATGGGCAAGAGACGGGGCGTTCCCGCTGCTCTACGGTCGGGAGAAGGTCGAGACCGCAACCGAGCAGAGGATCTTACTCAAGCTCTCTCCCGAAGCGCATTAGCTTCGCGCTCTTTCTGAGGCTTTCCGAGCAGCACTATACTGGGCGCTATCCAATCTGGGTCCGGTATAGCCTCAAGCCGGACATGCGCGAGGTCAGCCACTAGCGTGAGATTATCGAGCGTTTTGCCATGAGACTGTCACAACCCCGCGGCCCTTCTGTTCATGTTTGTCCTCCGAGCAGATGTCGTTTCCACTGCATAGGTCTGACCGCAATCTGACGGCAACCGCGTGTCTCTCCCTGTCCATCTATGGAACTTGAGAGTGCCGAAAGTCTTATAAAAGCGCGCTTTTGTCCCCTTGTGTCCCTACATGTCGCTCCGTGCTGGTGAGCGAAAATGCCTACGAATCAGAAGGTCGCAGGTTCGAGTCCTGCCGAACGCGCCCGGCATCCGCCACGCGCGAGTTGCCGTTCGTCGGCCTCGTGGGAGGACCGGCCGCCACCTAGCCCTCCGCCTCACGCCCATATGGGGTTGCTCCAGGCCCGCCTCCCCGCCGGATCCACAACGGTGACGCGGCAGTAAGAGCCGCGGAACGGCGCAAGGTCGAACTCGGCTTCGACGATCGGTTCGCCCGTGCGCTCGGACCCGCTCTGCCACCGGTCGCCGCCCGTTGTCAGCGAGATCGCGTACGCTTCGCTCGTCTCCACGCGCAGCCGCTCGTCATCCACGATCAAATCTCGCAGCGATGGCCCCTGCGTCGAGTAGTAGCGCCCGGCCTTCATCGATCCCAGCAGGGCCTCTGGGTCGAGCCGGTCGCAGTGGACTTCCACCCAGCCCCCGAAGCGGTCGAGGGGGTGACCGAAGTGCGCGTCGTCGCCCGCGTTGACCAAGACCTTGTGGCCTTTCTCCAGCAGGCCGTCGAGCATGTAGGCTCCGTTGGCCCTGTCGGGAATGGCGGCCATCGCCCCGTTGTGGTTGTAGACTTCGATCGCGTTCACGGCGCCCAGCCCCGGGAGCCTGTCGGCCGCCGCGAGCGGGAGGTTGTTCAGCCCTGGGTGCAGCATTATGACGAACGCCCCGAGGTCTGCGGCCCGCCGGATGGTCTCGGCGTGGTCTTCCGCCGGGGGCGGCCCGAAGTCTGGGGGCAGGCCGGCGGCCGTAACCCAGTAGCAGTCGCGCTGATCCCACGGCGCCGAACTCAGCTCGGCACCCAAGATCGTGGTGAAGTTTCCGTCGCGTAAGGGTCGCGTATCTGTTACCCGCCAGCCGTACTCCTCTTCGAAGTGGTCAGAGAGGCAGAGAAAGTCGTAACCCGCCGCGTGATAGGCCCCCACGACGTCATGGGGTTCGAGCAGGCCGTCGGATCTGCTGGAGTGGCAGTGAAGGTTGCCGCGAAAGAAGCGGCCTTCTCGTCCGTCCTTGAGCATGTCCTGCGCCATCGACCGACTCCTTTCCGGATCTACGATCCGGCGTTGTCTCGTTTTGGTGCCCGAGCCCTCAGAACGCGACCATCCGGTCGTAGGAACCGCCCGGGGTGCCGGATGGCCGGGCACGCTGCCTTTCACCGACTACCGTGCCGAACCTGCGCGATCGTCGAGACCGTCGACTTTCCAAGCTCCCTCCTCGAAGGTCCAACCCTGCCGCGGGGGCGAGAAGGACGGGGGTCGGACAGTGAGCGACGGAACGAGCGGCGCGCTCTCCCTTCGGACCTTCACCCGGCCGCCTCTGAGCTTTTCTAGGTCGAGGAGCGTAACCTCGAACGGTGGCTCGACGAGTGCCGCGCACGAGACTTGCAGCACTGGCCCTTCGATACGGGTGGCCCGCAGGTGCACGTGCCCGTTGACTACGAGGGTCGGCGCCTCCCGCCCGAGCAGCAGCCGCGCTACCTCCTCCAGGTCCTCGAGGTTGTCGCCGTAGACTAGGCCTGCCGACGAGACTTCCTCCGAGAAGGAGATGGCAGGGTAGTGGGTGAACCACGTCACGCACTCGTCGTCCTCCCACTTGGAGACGTGCGGCCTTCCGTCCTGACCTGCGGCGTAGCCCCAACTTCCACTCTCAACGGAGAAGCCGGCAAGCCGTAGGCCCTCCTCGACCGCTTCGCCCTCAGGCGTGAGGAGACGAACGTTGCCCGCCCCGACCCGCTGTACAGCGTCGGCGAAGGCGTCCTCCCGCGAGAAGCAGTCGTGGTTGCCTGATGC
>JALZFJ010000364.1 GCA_030867425.1 Actinomycetota bacterium
CAGCGGTGTCCCGACGACGAGCATGTGACGGTCGAGCCGCGAGGATTTTCACCCTCTGCTCCCCCCTCCGAGGGATGCTCTCAGCCTGGCCCCGTCATACTATTGAAGGGAACCGAAGTCGAAAGAACGCTCGGGGCTTCTTCGCTTCCATTGTAGTTACCGCCCACTGTAGCAACGATTGTGAAATGCATCCTAGGATCGTTTGCCGCGGTCCGTGATCCGGCGTAGTTCTCGCCAGGCCCGGCGCAGGTCACCGCCCGGTCGTATCGATTCGACGACGAACCCTGGCGTGAGCCAGAGAGCTGCACCGATCAGCAACGCCCGCGCCCGTGGAACCCCCGAGGCGCGTCCATAGAGGGGGATGCCAAGGCTCGTGAGCCCCGTAAACAGGGGGCCACCGAGGTACATCGCCACCCGCGCCAGCGGATGCGCCGCACGGCGGGATGCTGGATCGGTTCGCGCGCTGAAGAGCGGCGCATGCCGAAAGATCCAGCGCATCCCGGGCGGGTACCAGCCGGGAGCGGTGGTGCCATGCACCCCGTAGCCCAAAAAGCGGATGCCGACAAGGCGCCCAACGGCCCAATGGCCGATCGCATGATTGCAAAAGTAGGTGACTAGCCAGCCAGCCACCAGCATGCGTGTCCTCCACGCCACGCGCGCCCGAGCTGCCCACGCGACCAACGCCAGGCCGCTAAGCAGCCCGCCCAGCTGGATCAGATTGCCCATGGGAATAGAGAGCACGAACCGGGTTTGCGTCTGCGGGCATCGTGCCATGGTCCCCTCATTGTGCCAAAACCGCTGTTGCGCTGCAGGACCTAAAGGATTGCACTATAAGCCTCAAATGGCCGTGTACTGGCGATGTAGATTTTGGACACCATAGACATGAGTCAGGAACACTGCAAACCGCTATGAGTTTCTGAGAAAAGGCTGATACTCGACGAGTTGGTAACGTCAAGAAAGATTCCGAGGTGGAGTAGTTAGCGTGGTGAGATGATACCTGTGCACCCCGATCTCTCCATGTAGGTTCCAATCCAAGAAATGTCCTGTCCTCCGCTTCAGTGCCCTTTTTTGGCGAAGGAACGCCTGAGGTGGAGCTGGCGCTCGCTTAAGTGAGAGCGTCCTCACGATCCCGGTAGGATGGCGACAAAGGGCTGCTTTAAGAGTCTTTACAGCGCTTCGCTCTTAGAGCGCGTTTCAAAATCCTGAGGCCACCATTTTCGGCCCCTTCCCCTCTATCCCCAGCATGCACACCTGCATATATTTATCGACGAGCGCTACATCTTGTCCTCGGACAATACCTAAAACGAGTAACATGAGGTTGCATCTAGCTCCGAGCTTCAGCTCACTTCGGTCGCGTGTATCCTTTATAGTGGGCTCCGCAGTGGGAACATGAACACGGGATAGGCGAGTGTAGGCCATGCTCAAGATCGGGGAGTTCTCGCAGTTGGGCCGGGTGTCGGTGCGTATGCTCCGCCACTACGACGCAATCGGCCTGCTCAAGCCCGCGGAGGTGGACTACCTCTCGGGGTATCGCTTCTACGCCATCGAGCAGTTGCCACGCCTCAATCGCATCCTGGCACTGAAGGACCTGGGGCTCTCGCTGGAGCAGATCGGGCACCTCCTGGAGCGGGAGGAACTGCCGGCCTCAGAGCTGCGCGGGATGCTTGCCATGTGCCAGGCGGAGCTCGAAGAGGAGCTGCGCGAGGGACGCGAACGGCTTAGGCGGGTTGAAGCACGCTTGAGGCAGATAGAGGGCGAGGGGGAGCCGTCGCCCTATGAGGTGGTCCTGAAGAAGGCGGCGCCCCTGACGGTCGCCTCGATGCGCACGGTTGTGCCCTCGATCCCTGACATGCCCGACTACCGCTGCTGGCTCTACGAGGGGCTCTACGACTGGCTTGAGGCGCGCGGAGTGAAGCGGGGCTCGGCGGGGCCGGAGCTGGCAATCTACCACGCCGCCGAGTTCGTAGAGCGGGACGTGGACATGGAGGCCGCCGTGGTTGTGGACGATACGGGCCTCCCAAAGGATGCTGCGCCCCCTAACCTTCCGGGGGTTCGGACGGCGGTCCGGGAGCTGCCCGCCGCCCGGGAGGTCGCAAGCACCGTGCACAGGGGGCTGTTGTGGGAGGTGCCGGACGCGATCTCGGCGCTCTTCGCCTGGATAGGGGAGAACGGCTACTCTGCGGCCGGTCCGTACCGTGAGCTTCACCTCTTCTGGCGTGAGACAGAACTAGCCAAAAAGCTCAGCGGCCTTGATTCGGTGGTAATCGAGATGCAACTCCCCGTCGGCAAGGTGGCACCCAATAGAGCCTGAAACGTCCACTTAAAAACTGTCACAAAATTCTCTGCGTTTGCCCTTGACTCTCTCATAGTGTGAGGGTCGATTCTCCTCCACGTAAGCCAACGGAGCGGCCGGAGGCCGCGAGAGGAGACAGGAGCGATGAGTAACGGAAACGACGTACACGTCGTTTTGGGCGCAACTGGCGGTATCGGTTCGGCGCTGGTCGAGGAACTCGTGAGCCGCGGCCACCGAGTCCGTGCGGTGAGCCGGAGCGGAGGCGTCCCTGCAGGCGCCGAGAGCGTGGAGGCCTTCAGGGCCGACGTCTCCAAACCCGAGACCGCGAGGGCGGCTTGCTCCGGGGCCTCGGTTGCCTACCACGCCGCCCAGCCCCCCTACACGCGATGGCGCCAAGAGTTCCCGGCCATGACAGATGCCGTGATCGAGGGCGCAGCAATCGCCAGGGCTAAGCTCGTCTTCGCCGACAACCTCTACATGTACGGGCCAGGCAGCCCGCAGCCGATGACTGAGGAGACTCCGCAACAGGCGACCGGTAAAAAGGGCAGGGTCCGTATCCTAATAGCCGAGAGGTTACTGGGAGCCTACCGCATGGGCAGGATCAGGGTCGCAATCGGGCGTGCCTCAGACTACTACGGTCCGGGTGGAACCGGCACGATCGCGGGCGATACCGTCTTCGGCGCTGCGGTCGCGGGCAAGACGGTCTGGTGGCCCGGCTCTCTGAAGGTGCCCCATCAGTTCAACTATCTGCCAGACCTCGCCCGCGCTCTCATCACTCTCGGCAAGCGTGAGGAGGCCGACGGCGAGGTCTTCCACCTGCCGGCTGCCGATCCTATTACGGGCCGAAGGTTCCTGGACCTCGTCTCTGCAGAAGTTGGCCGTCCGGTCAAGGCGAGAACCACCTCCAAGACGACGCTGGGGCTCTTAGGAGTCTTTTCGCCCTTCATGCGTGAGCTGGTGGAGACCATGTACCAGTTCGAGGTGCCCTTCTACGCCGACGCTTCCAAGTATGAGCGCGCCTTCGGCTCCTTCGAGCCGACACCGCACGAGGAAGCAATAGCCCGTACCGTTGCGTGGTTCAGATGGCGTGAGAAGTCCAACAGATGAGGTGACTGGTCGGCGACGAACTCTGGGCAGTGGTCGCGCCGCTGGTTGCTAGGCGCTAGGATGCCTTTAAGTATTGCGCAGAAAGGGGAAGGCGTAAAGTTTGTGCCCATGCTAATCGCCGCAGCGGTTCTTCTACTCGTGGGCTGCGGCGTTCAAGAAGAGACGCCGGCAGAAGAGGCTGCAGAGGGGGCTGGCGTTGAGGAGGTCGAGCCTGCCGCGCCCGAAGAGACCAAACCCGCCGACGGGCAGGACGATGCAACCGTGCTTAACTGCCAGATCGCAAAAGCGGAAGCAGACGGTGTCGACGTTAACGAGTTACTCCCCGAGGCAATGGAAAATGACGAGACCGTGCCGGAACTCCTAGCGCAGATGGGGTACGCGTGTACCAGGGCGGAGGCGCAAGCGGTTATTGAACGCGAGATGGAGGAGGCCAGAGCGGAACACGAAGCAGCGCGTGAGAACCTAGAAGCCCAAGGTGTCAGCGAAGGTTCGGCCTCCGACCCCGCCCGTGATCGGTGCCTTCAGAAGCACTACGAGGGGTTCTCGATTGCGCAAAAAAGGGAGGAGAGCAGGAGAATAGACGCCGAGGCAAAGGAGCAGGGCGTCTCTATCTACGACGTAGTGGGCTGTTAATCCGCCTCCCTATCGAGCCTTACGCGTTGGCCCACTCTGCGTAAAAAGCTCGCTCACACCACCGTAAACGACAACCTTAAACCCCATTTTCCGGCACCGGAAAATACCAACTCTAAACCCCGACTTTACCCGCTCGCGGTAAATTTACGGGTACCCGTAAACGGGGACGGTACTAGCCTCAGTACTTTTAAAACCCAGTGGGCACCGGGTTTCAGAAGTACAAAACGAGCTGCTGAGCTGCGATTCCATACCCTCTTAAATGAGGAAGCTCCTGAGGTGAGCTGGCAGTTGGGTGACGCTGCGGGAGCCGCGAAAAAACAGCGG
>JALZFJ010000384.1 GCA_030867425.1 Actinomycetota bacterium
GCAAGCGTGCCCAGCGCGGCCATCTTTTCGTTCTGCATCAACACGGATTCGTTGTTGCGAAGCCGGGAGGTTAACGTATGCAAGATCGTCAGAGGTGCTGAAGGGCTGCAGGAGAGCAGCGTTTGGAACGCAGCTTGACTGATCACCAACAGGCGGCTCTCCCGCAACGTACGTACCGAAGCAGACCGGGGTGTCTGTTCGAGTAGCGACATCTCGCCTAGGAATTCACCTGCCCTGCTCACTGCGAGCAAGACGTCTTGCCCACCTTGGCGCTTGGTGATCTCAAGCTCGCCGTCGAGAACAACGTAGAGTGCGTCACCCGGCTCGCCCTCCTGTAACACCAGCTGCCCCGCGGGGATGGAGACCGTCTCGGCCATCTGATACAGTCGCTCCAGATCCTCTTCAGCGAGGCCAGCGAAGAGCGGTACCCGGCGTAATTCGTCAAGCATCACTACACCCTACTCCGGCACTCTACTAAGGTATTGGTGGACAAACTGCACGGCCATAGCTCCCTCCCCGACTGCGGAGGCAACCCGCTTCACCGACCGCTGGCGTACATCTCCAGCCGCGAAGATTCCGGGTACGCTGGTCTCTAACAAGAAGGGGTCACGATCCAGATTCCATCCCTTCGGACGCCGACCATCCCGCACTAGGTCAGCCCCGGTCAGGATAAAGCCCCGTGGGTCTCTCTCCAGTACGTCCGCCACCCAGTCGGTGTGTGGCATTGCGCCGATAAAGATGAAAAGTGCGTACGCGGGCACGGTCCGCACATCACCGGTCGCGACATCGGCAATGGTGATTGCCTCAAGGCTGGTTGTGCCCTTCGCCTCGACGACACTGGAACGCGTCCATACTTTGATATTCTCCTGTGCTTCGATCTGGGCGATGAGGTACTGGGACATGCTCGCGGCGAGAGAGCCACCCCTCACGAGAATAGTCACAGAGCTAGCATACTTAGTGAGGTACATAGCGGCCTGCCCAGCGGAGTTCCCCGCGCCAACGATGAACACATCCTTGTCGCGACAGGCCAGCGCCTCGGTGATCGCCGCACCGTAGTACACTCCCACGCCGGTAAGCCTTTCGATACCGGGCACGTCTAGCTTGCGATAAGATGCGCCTGTCGCGATGAGTAGCGCGTGGCAGCTGACCTCGGAGCCGTTGGTCAGGGTGACGAAACGATACGAGTCCTGAGCCCAGATACCCGTCGCCTCCAGAGGTGTGAGTATCTCCGCGCCGAACCGGCTGACTTGAGCCACAGCTCGTCTTGTCAGATCCCCTCCACTCAAGCCTATCGGGAAGCCTAGGTAATTCTCGATGCGGGAGCTCGTGCCCGCTTGCCCACCGGGCGCCTCGCTCTCGATGAGCAATGTGCTGAGTCCTTCTGAAGCCCCGTACACCGCCGCTGCTAGACCGGCTGGACCCGCACCAACGATGACTAGGTCATAGAATGCTAATCCGGGGTGCATCTTCAGCCCGAGCCTCTCCGCAACCCGTATGTTTGTCGGTTGTACCAGAGGTGGACCTTCAGGGAAGAGCACCAAGGGTAACTGGGAGCCATCAGCGCCAGAGAGCTCCAGCAATTGGCGAGCTTCCTCATCGACCTCGATGTCCAACCACTGATACGGAACAAGGTTCCGTGCCAGGAAGTCTTTGACTTGATGTGATTGTGCCGACCACCGGTGACCGACAACGCGGATACCTTCAAATGATGGGGGAAACAAGGCCTGCCAATCGTCAAGCAAATCCGTAAGCACAGGGTAGAGGTGCTCTTCAGGCGGGTCCCACGGTTTCATGAGGTAGTAGTCTAGTCCGACCTCGTTGATCGCACGGATGGCAGCCTCGGTGTCCGCATACGCCGTGAGCAGAACGCGCTTGGCGTCGGGGAAGAGCTCGATAGCTTCCTCGAGAAACTCTACGCCGGACATACGCGGCATCCGCTGATCTACCAAGAACAGGGCGACAGGCTCGTTGCGCAGCTTCAACTGTCGCAGCGATTCGAGCGCCGTGATACCAGAATCCGCCCTCAGTACCCGGTACTGTTTGCCGTATCCGCGCCGCAGGTCGCGCGCGACGGCGCTCAACACCGCCGGCTCATCGTCAACAGCAAGAATTACTGGCTTTTCCATATCTCTTGCCCAAAGCTTCTGTACAGCTTACTCGTCGCGCTCTCGACAAATGTTGCGAGTAGGTTCTCATTGTTCATATATGGTGAACTCTACTCCATCGAGTCGAACCTGTCGCCACCCGCACCTTTGCTAAGGTGAGTTAATAAGGCTCCTCGGGCACTTGGCGTTCCTCGTCGGAGAAGATCTTGCCAGGGTTCATGATCCTGTTAGGATCGGCTAACTCCTTAATCTTGCGCATGAACGGCAGCGAGTCGCCGTGCTCTTTCTTGAGGTGCTCCGTCTTGCCGGAGCCTATCCCGTGCTCCCCGGTACAGGTGCCGCCGCGCTCTAGAGCGTAGGCGACTATCTCGGCGTTGACCTTCTCGGCCGTTTCGAGCTCTGCCTCGTTTGTGTGGTCTACCGGGAAGACAGCATGGTAGTTGCCGTCGCCGACATGCCCCAAGATGGCTCCGTCGAGGCTGTAAGCTTCGACGGTCTTGCGCGCCTCCCGAAGCGCCCCCGGCAGGTCGGAGATCGGGACGCACACGTCAGTAGCCATCAGTCTCTTACCAGGGTTGAGATCTTCTATGGCGAAGGCAGCCTCATGGCGGACCTCCCACAGCTTCTCCCTTTCCTCCTCGTCCTCCTCGAACTCGAACGCTTTGCATCCCTCGGACTCGGAGATCTCGCGTGCCGTCGCCACGTCGTGTTCTACGGCAGCCGCACTGCCGCTAAACTCTAAAAAGAGGGTCGGAGAGACGGCGTACTCCGTGCCCTTGTAGGCGTTGACCGCTTCGACGGTGCGGTCGTCGACCAGCTCGACGCGCCCGATCTGCATCCCTGAGCGGACCACGGCAACCGCCGCCCGCCCTGCCGTCTCGACATCACGGAAGACAGCTCTCGCGGCGACTGCGCTCTCGGGGATCGGGTAGAGCCTGAGTACGAGCTCCGTGAACACGCCTAAAGTTCCCTCCGAGCCGACAAAGAGACTGGTGAGATCGTACCCGGCCGAAGACTTCATCGCCATCCCTCCGGTTCGCATCACCGTCCCGTCGGCCAGCACCACCTCGACCCCCAAGACCTGGTCGCGCATAACCCCGTATCGGACGGCGTTCGTTCCGCTCGCGTTAGTGGCGGCCATTCCGCCCAATGAGGCGTCCCAGCCGGGATCTACCGGGAAGAAAAGGCCGTGTTCCTTGAGACGTTCGTTCAGCTTACCATGTGTTACGCCCGGCTCGACCCTGGCGACAAAGTCCTCGGGCCTAATCTCCAGGATCTCGTTCATCAGACTAAAGTCCAGGCTTATGCCGCCGCGGAAGGGGATAGTGTTCCCCTCCAGGCTGCTCCCCTCTCCGTAGGGCACCACGGGGACAGCGCTCCCGTTGGCGAAGCGCAGGATCTCGACGACCTCGTCCCTTTTCTTCGGGAAGACCACGGCGTCGGGGGAGTTCGGCGCATGGTAGGAAAAGACCCGTCCGTGGCGCTCAAGCTCCTCCCCATCGACGTAGATCCGATCCTCATCGGAGACTATGTTCCTTAGCTCTGCGAGCTGATCCATTAGGTCACCCCTCTCAACGTAGACTCCTAGAGCGCTACAGCGCTGTGGATGGCTCGGTCCGGCAGGGCCATATCCTCGGTGAAGGCTTTAAGCGTTTCGTCGATCATGGCTTATACTCTTCTTAGGATTGTGCGTTTTGTGCTGTACAGAAAGCAATTTAACAAAACGACGGTGAACCTTACGACTCTAATGCGCTACGGCGAGATTAGGAGGGTCCTAGTCTCCGTGTAGAAGTCCCGGGCGGCGAGCCCCTGCTCCTTGGGCCCGATGCCCGACTCCTTCGAGCCCCCGAAGGGTACGTGGTAATCCACGCCGGACGTCGAAGCGTTCACCCGCACGAGACCAGTCTCCAGTCGTCCGGCTAGAGTCATCGCTTTATCGAGATCATTGGTGAAGATGGCGGCGACCAGTCCTTGGCGGACGTCGTTGGCGAGCCGGACGGCCTCCTCGTCCGAGCCAACCCTCAAGAGTGCAGTGACCGGCGCGAAGACCTCCTCTTGAGCGAGAGGGTTTCCTGGGT
>JALZFJ010000389.1 GCA_030867425.1 Actinomycetota bacterium
GCAGCGTTCCCCGCCAACGGAAGCCCTACCCGCCCCTCGCGGAGGTGGTCAAGCACCAACCCACCTTCGAATCCCACGACGTGCTGGGCAGCCTCGTAGGCTTCCGCTTCCCTCGTTACGCTCAGGGCCTGAACGTAGCTGGCTATCACTTCCACTTCATCACTGCGGATAGGAGCGCCGGAGGGCACGTCCTCAAGTTCCAGCTGGCTCGTGGCGAGCTTCGCATCGACCGCGAAGCGGATCTACAGCTCGAGCTTCCGTCTGGCGTCGGTCTGCCCGCGCCTGACTCGACGACGGCGAAAGGGGAGGAGCTGGACCGCATCGAGAGGTAATAGCACCTCTTGGAGGACATGCGCCCCTACAGCGTCATCCCACCGCCTCGCGAAGTGAAGCCGAAGACAAGTGGCTTGCCCGGCAGGCTCTAACACTCTCCCAACTCCTTCGTCCGCTTCAGCGATCCGAACGGCAACGGCTGGTTCCTGCAGTAGCGCCCCGCAGCGAATGACGGCCCAGCGCAGGCCGCCTGGTGCGCGAGGAGGAACTGCCCGCGGTCCGCAAGCTTGGCAATATACCCCCGTCGATTCACGATTGACCTAAGAAGTCTTGTTCCCGAAGAAAGGAGCCTTCAGTGCCTGACCTGCAAACCCTGATGAGTGGTCTGGTGTTCGGCGAGTCGCCACGTTGGCACGATGGCCGACTTTGGTTCTCCGACATGGGTGCGAATGAGGTTGCTGCTGTCGATCTCGAGGGCACGAGCGAGGTCGTCGCCCATGTCCCGGCAATGCCGATGGGCACCGGCTGGCTTCCTGATGGGCGCCTGCTCATCGTTTCGGCGCTCGACGGGCGTCTGCTGCGCAGGGAGCCCGACGGGTCGCTGGTGACCCATGCCGACCTGACCAGCCTCTCTGATCACCCCTGGAGCGATATGGTCGTGGACGGCCGGGGCAACGCCTACATCGGCAACATCGGCTTCGATTTTCCAGGCGGCGAGTTCGCCCCCGGCATCGTCGCCCTAGTGACCCCCGACGGTTCGGCTCAACAGGTAGCCGATAACGTCGCATTTCCCAATGGCATGGTCGTGACGCCCGACAACTCGACGCTGATCCTCGCCGAGTCCTACACCAACAGGCTCACGGCCTTCGATATCGCGGCGGACGGCAGCCTGTCGAACCGGCGCATGTGGGCTGACCTCGAGGACGGCGTTCCCGACGGCATCTGTCTCGACGCCGAAAACGCAGTGTGGTATGGGGACGTCCCAAACAAACGTTGCGTGCGCGTTCGTGAAGGCGGTGAGGTGCTGCAGGCAATCGACCTTGACCGCGGCTGCTTCGCTTGCGCGCTAGGGGGCGTGGACAGGAGAACGCTGTTCCTGATGGCGGCCGAGTTCTCAGCGGCCAGCATGGCGGGCGACGGGCCACGAACGGGCCAGGTGCTCACCGTTGAGGCCCCCGCACCGGGCGTCGGCTGGCCGTAGGAGAGCGGATCCCGGCTCCTGTGAACAATGGTCAAAGCGACCGGTCTCTACAAGGTTGGCAGTCGGGATGCCCTCACTTGGAGCCTGATCCTTACAAAACAGGCTCTAAGCAAGTCCCCCACGTCTGGCCACAGCTAGCTTCTGATTCCCTGGTGGCTTGTTGGAAGTCCACCTCTCTAATCCACCTTTCGGTAGACATCTCTCCATCTGGCCTTGGAATATCATCTAAGGCAATTCAACAGCCAAAGGAGGACAGAAATATTGCTTGAGCAATTGCTTGAGGACAAGAACGCTGTGATCTATGGGGGGGGTGGGCTCAATGACTAACCCTACGCTAAGTGGCGCTCGACCGTGGCGGTTGGGCGCACGCACGCGCAAGGGCGTCCTTGTCGTGCACATCGTGTCGGCCGGTGTGTGGATCGGTATCGACATCGTCATGGCCGTCGTTATCTTCCGCGCCCTACTCGCCGACGACGACAATACCAAGGCGCTCTGCTTCCGGGCGCTCGAACTGTTCGCGGTCTGGCCGCTGCTCACGGCCGGCCTGGTCTGCCTAGCCAGCGGCGTTGTTCTAGGGCTGGGCACCAAGTACGGCCTGGTGCGGTACTGGTGGGTGGCCATCAAGCTGATGTTAAACATTGTGCTAACCGCGCTGGTTCTGATCGCGTTGCGACCGGAGGTTAGCAAGGCGGCCGAGCAGGGCTGGCGGTTCGCAGCTGGTGAACCAGCCTCGCTCGCGGTGGGTAACCTGATCTTTCCGCCGATCGTTTCCCCGACCGCCCTGCTCATCGCAGTGGTGTTGGCAGTGTTCAAGCCGTGGGGTCGAATTCGTAAGCGCCCGGCGAGCCGCTGATAACCCGACGAGGACGACATGCAACTCCGAGTCGGACTTGTCGGCTATGTCGGCCGCGGTTCGGGCAGCCAGAGCTGCCTCTTGGGAACCGTCGGTGGCCAAGAGGATCTTCGTCGGAAAGATGCTCATCCCCTACTCTTCCTACTCCTTTGACCTTCCGGTGGAAACAGATCGTGCGGCGTCTACCCTCGCTATGTCTTTCCGTTCGGTATGGTCAGCCCGAGTTCCATCATACGCTCCCCCCTTCGCGGACCAGAACCGGCAGACCCAGAGAGATCTCTCTGGGTCTGCCC
>JALZFJ010000021.1 GCA_030867425.1 Actinomycetota bacterium
ATGCGCGCCCACGGCGCTGAACTCGTCGGCGAGGTGGCCCAGTACGAGGACCTGTACCGCCTCTGCTACATGCGTGGCCCTGCGGGCATCATCGTAGCGCTGGCTGAAGAGCTCTTCTGAAGCGTTCACCGTTTCGTTACGGCTCCGATCCTCCGCGGAACCAGACTGCTTCCTTGCCAACTCGCGCCGCGGTTTTGTTAGGCGCACTTACTCAGGTCACTGTACCCGCTTGCCGGTTACCAAGAGCATACCGACGTGCTGGGATTAGACGCTGCCGGACTGGCGCGAGAGCTCCTTGCGAACGGCAGGGGCGACCTCGGTGCCGAACATCTCGATGGCGCGCATCACCTTCTCGTGCGCAATCGCGCCAACGCTGATCTGCGCCATGAAGCGCTGGTGGCCGAAGAGCTCGTGCTCAAAGAGGATCTTCTCTGCGACCTCCTCCGGGTTGCCGACCACAAGCGCACCACGCGGCTCACGCCCCATCTCGAACTGCTCGCGGCCCATCGGACTCCAGCCGCGCTCGCGGCCGATCCGGTTCATCATCGCGGCGTAGGTGGGGAAGTACTCATCGCTTGCTTGCTGGGAGGTCTCGGCCACATAGGCGTGCGAGTTGATGCTTATCGGAAGCCGCGCCGGATCGTGGCCGGCCTCGCTCGCAGCCTCACGGTAGAGCCGGGCGAGCGGCGCGAAACGATCGGGCTGGCCGCCGATGATCGCGATCGCCAGCGGCAGGCCGAGCAGCGCGGCGCGAACGACCGACTGCGGCGTCCCACCGACGGCGATCCACACCGGCAACGGGTCCTGAATCGGGCGCGGGTAGACGCCGGCATCGGCGAGCGGTGCGCGGTGCCTGCCCGACCACGAGACGCGTTCGGACTCGCGCAGTTTCAGCAGAAGATCGAGCTTCTCGGCGAACAGCTCGTCGTAGTCGCCCAGGTCATAGCCGAACAGCGGAAACGACTCGATGAACGAGCCGCGACCCGCCATGATCTCGGCGCGTGCGCCCGAGAGCAGGTCTAGCGTGGCGAAGTCCTGGAAGACACGGACCGGGTCGTCCGAGCTGAGCACGGTGACCGCGCTGGTCAGGCGGATATTTTTCGTGCGCTCTGCGGCCGCGGCGAGTACGACGGCCGGCGCAGAGACGGCGTAGTCGGGGCGGTGGTGTTCACCGACGCCGAAGACATCGAGGCCGACCTGATCTGCTAGCTCGATCTCCTCGAGTAGGTTGTGCAACCGCTGTGCCGGGTCGATCTCGGGGCCGAGGTCGGCGAAGGTGAGGAGGCCAAGTTCCATCATCGGTTCCTTTCGAGTCCTTTGCTCGCGGACGTCTGGGACGGTTTAAACGCTTGGAGGAGGCGGCGGTCAAGAAGATCGTGTGCCTCCGCCAACTTGGCTAGTCGTTGGGCTATCGAGGCCCCCTAAAACGTTATCATTACTTTCCGCAGATGGGGTGCTGGAGATCCTCTAGTACGCTACCTCCGGGTTGTTGCTCTATGCAGCCGCTACAAGGCCCGGAGGAGTGCGATGTACAAAACCGCAAGTATAAAGGACCTCAACAGCGCCTCGGCTGTCATCGCAAGATGAAAAGCCCCTCTATCGTATAGAGCCCATAATAAGCCCGGAGTTCAATTGGGTGCAGAGGACCGCAAGCCCGCCAAGCTTCCAAAGAGTCGCCCGTGCTAGGGTTGTAGCTACCTTCGCTTACCCTCTGGGTATGGTTCAATAAAGGCATGAAGTTTGGTATCTCGACGTTCGTGACCGACGAAGGAATTACACCAGGAAGCCTGGCCAGAGCGATCGAAGAACGCGGCTTCGACTGTTTGTTTATCGCCGAGCACACCCACATTCCCCTCAGCCGAAAGTCTCCTTGGCCTGGCGGCGCGGAGCTACCGCGAAAGTACTATCGAATTTTGGATCCCTTCGTCACGCTTACCGCCGCGGCCGCTGCCACCGAGCGTCTGCTGCTCGGCACGGGGGTAGCTCTGGTAGTCGAGCGAGACCCCATCATTACGGCCAAGGAAGTTGCAAGCCTCGACCTCGTGTCCGGGGGACGAATGATCTTCGGCATCGGTGTGGGCTGGAACCGAGAGGAGATGGAGAACCACGGCACCGATCCGCGCACCCGCGGCAAGCTAATGAACGAGCGTATCCGGGCGATGATAGAGATCTGGACCAAAGACGAAGCGGAGTTCCATGGCCACTACGTGGACTTTGACCCGATCGCGGCCTGGCCCAAGCCGGTACAGAAGCCGTACCCACCGATCTACGTCGGCGGCGGGAGGCAGGCCTTCGACAGGATCGCAGAGTTCGGCGACGCCTGGCTGCCGAACAGGATGTCGCCGGGCAAACTGGAGCCAATGTTGGGCGAGCTGCGAGAAGTTGCCGGAAGAGACGTACCGGTAACCGTGTATGGCGCATCCAGCGACCTCGAAGAGGTGGAAGCATACGCGCAGCTAAATGTGGAGCGGGTCCTGCTCGCCCTGCCGACCCTACCCGAAGGCGAGACCTTGGACCATCTCGACAGTCTCGCTGGGGTAGTCGCAGCTACTCGCTGAAGAGGTTCGTCCGAAGGAAAGGATCGCAGAAATGCAGAACTGATCTGCAGGCGGTGCTATTCTCTTGCGTCATCTAGTCCTGCTGCGACCAGCGTGAATTTCACGGTGACTTCTACGGAACTGCCTCTGTCGAAGGAGCTGGTCGATGGAGCTTTCGTGAATGGGGCCTCATAGACGTGGTGCTGCTGTCCCACCTGAGCCCGTACTTCGGGCAACTACAAAGGGCGGAAAGCCGGCGCGAATGTAATAACTGAGCAGACTACCCTTAGAGAACTTTAGATAGCCGAATATAAGATATGGAGCCGAGGGGATTCGAACCCCTGACCTCCACCGTACAAAGACGGGTCCTTAAGATCGCGGTTGTTCGACGATGTTCAAACTCCTGCAAATATGCATGTTCTCTGTGGTTTAGAGTGGACCCGACGAGACTCGAACACGCGACCTCCGCCATGCGAAGGCGGCTTGAGGGGTTCGCGGGTGTTTGCCGATGTTTCAATAACCGCTCATTCAAGCCAAATTCTCCCCATGTCCACGTTTCTCGTTGTTCGCCGCTATTCGTCCCGGTAACTGTCAAGTTACTGTCAAATCGCTATCTCTGTAGTTGTCGTACTCCGAGACGATCTGGGTATCCATCCCAGGTTGCTAGACAACCGTGAAACATCATCCTGGCGATGTTCGCTCACCCTTCCTGTGTGCCGTCCGAGCTACGGGCCGTGAGGTCGAACTGTCGCAATGGAGGCTCCGCAGGAAAGCAAAAAGGGCAGCAGCTTTCAGGGCATCAAGAAGCGGCGAGGGCTCTGATCCCATTCATGGTGCCCAAAGTGAGAAGGCAATTGTGGCGAATCGTCTTGGGCAGGCGACCACGTCTCGGGGAGGTTCTAGGCTAGCCGGTATGACGGCGCCGGCGACAAGCCGTATCGGTGGTCTAGGCGGAGATCTTTAGGATCTTTGCCCTCTTCTCGAAGAGTTGCTCCGTCATCTGCTCCAAAAGTCGCTGCAGGGGACACATAGTCCATTACGCCCTAGACACCAAACAAATGTTTGGTCTATAGTGGAGTAGGAGAAAAAGAAAAGGAGGAGCGTCCTCACCCCCTTCTCTGCGAAGACCTGCTCTACACGGCTACCAACCAGGGCGGTCTTCGGGGAGTTGTCGAGGAGGATGAAAACGCCCTCTCCTTGCCCATGAGTATACCGGGCGGGGCAGGGTAGCTCACCCCTGAAGTCTTTGAGGTCAGAGGCTCCTCCATGAGCATAAAGGAGCAGCTTTGCTTGGGGTTAGCGTATCCGATATACATGGCTATCCCTTGAAGCCGGAGGGTTTTGAGGAGCCTTTGTTCGCTACTGCCGCATCTAAACAGTCTGTCATGGATCATCTTCTAGGTTCACCCTGGCTTAGACAAGCGTCTGGGCTGAGGAGAGGCACCGGAGAGGCTGCACATGCAACCCGTGAACCTATAGAGCTCAGGAGGTTTAACGGTCAGTTAGAGATCGTGCGGCCCCACGCCCTTAGGAGGAGGTGCTTCTGGAAGAGACAATGGGTGCTTAAGGTCTTGGATAGCTGGCGAGAGGTTAAGGGGTGGTGGGACGGGGACAGTACTACAGATAGGACACTCTTCCGGGTTCTCCACTCTGGCGGCGCCGTCATCGATATAGCCAAAGAACGCTCCAGGGGCTGGTTTCTCGTAGGCATGGTCGATTAAACGTGGTTTTGCTCATCTCCACGTTAGGAGTGGATTCAGCTACGGATGGATCTAGCGCTGCTGCCCTGGAGAAACTGTTAGAGGCTTGTGGCGAAGATGGGGTCGTTGGGATGTCAGTTCCGACGAGGGCAGTACCGTCATCGGGTGCCTTCCCAAGAGCCCGCAGGAAAGGTAGGAGGGGAGGGTAGCCGTATGCTACCTAGAAACAGTATATGAACAGCGGGACCCTAATGCAGATCGGGACTACCATAGCCTCCATCCTGGCCCTCGCCCTTTCTTTATGCAATCTTTACCTTCAGAGAAGGGATCGCTTACCCCGCCTGAAGATCAGGCTCAGATACGAGTACCGCGCAGCCCCTCTAGACGAGACACCCGAAGCAGACGGTACCCAACCTCAGATACACGACAATTCTCAAGAAGGTTTGTACCTACTTCTCGGGGACTTCTTAAGGGAGTATGAGCTTGAGTACCCTGAGGGTACTCCTATAGTACGCTTCGCTCTCTCTAACGAAGGAGAGAGGGTTCTCTACCTCGACAGCATCCGGTTGACCCTCCGCATTGGTAGTAGGCTGTTCGGGGACTGGATGGTGCTGGATCTCACAGAGGACAAGCTACTGCCTGTCGAGCTTGCCCAGGAAACTGCTAACGTCCTTACCAAGGGCGGGGACGAGAAACCTCATGTTGAGCTTGTGCCCGGAGACAGCGTTGGTTACCGGTTCGAGTTAATCCGGCTTGCAAACGCGCTAGTTAGGGAGGGTCATACGGGGAACGTCCGCATCGTTTTTGAGGTAAGCGACAGGTTGGGCAACAACTACCGCTGCCCCTTCGACGTAAATACCGACCTCTGGGCTTATCCAGATGGATAGTGGCGGGGCCTGGCACTTCCTTTACCGTAAAGTCCTTAGAAGCAGATAGTACCCTTTCTAAACTTCCTGCCAAGCCAATAATGCCACTTAGCGAAGCTCGACACATCGCTAGAGATGAGCTTACGCCTACCGTGGGCTGTACCCTTTCTTCTACCATCCCAGACTAGCTTCTCCAGAACTCCTTGTCCCGCTCGGTGGCACAATCCGACGGTGGAATGTACTGTTGTATGTAGGCATACTTGGCCACGCCGGGGTTAGGATAGAGCTGGAAGGGGCCGTATGGAGTATCGAGATCTGGGTCGCACCGGCTTGAGGGTTTCCGAGATCGGGTTCGGTGCCTGGGCGATCGGCGGGGACGCCTGGGGACCGGTGGAGGACGCTGAATCGCTGGCGGCGATGGAGCGGGCGATGGAGCTCGATATCAACTTCATAGACACCGCCGATGTCTACGGCGAGGGTCGTAGTGAGTCCCTGGTCTCGAAGGCCATAAGCGGCAGGCGCGACGAGGTAGTAATCTCGACGAAGGGCGGCCTCATGGGACACCACCGAGAGCCCGAACGTGAACCCGTCTACGACCGGCCGGAAAAGATCGTTAAGGCTTGCGAGGCGAGCCTCAAGCGCCTGGAGACTGATCACCTGGACGTGTACTTCTGCCATATCTGGTGGGACAAGCACGAGGAGACCGAGGCTTTCATCGAAGCCTTTGAGCAACTCAAGAATGATGGCAAGGTCCGCGCTGTGGGAGTCTCGACTAATGATCTCGATTATATAAAGCACTTCGACCAAGACGGAGGGCTCGACGTTGTGCAATTGGATTACAGCATCCTCAACCGGGAACCCGAGAGGGATATCCTGCCCTACCTGTCGGAACGCGGGATTGGCGTAGTCGTCAGGGGTCCCTTGCGGATGGGACTTCTGACGGGCAAGTTCTCGGAAGATACTACCTTCCCCGAGGGCGACATCCGCCGCAGCTGGCCGGAGGCGCAGTGGTTCAAGGAGAGCCTTAAGAAGGTGCAAAGCCTAAAAACTCTTGAAAACGGGAGAACACTCGGGCAGCTTGCTTTGCGCTATGTCCTCAACCACCCTGCTGTCTCCGTTGCTATCCCCGGCGCCAAGACCCCTATGCAAGTCGAGGCGAACGCGGCGGCCTCGGTGCGCCCGCTCCTCTCCGGAGAGGACCTTCGGTTCATCCAAGAGGCCGCACCGCTTTAGGGACGTAGTGTGAAGGTACTGATCACCGGCGGTGGGGGTAATCTCGGGCGGGTCCTCGCCCCGGCACTGGAGGAGGCCGGGCATGAGCCCGTCTTGATGGACAACCGCAATCTGGAGACCCCGTACCGCTCGGTGCGGGGAGATGTGCGCGACGGCGCGGAGGCCTTGGAGGCGCTCCAGGGGTACGACGTAGTCGTGCATGCCGCGGCGCTGCACGGGATCCACCTCGACAAATATACGAGCGACGACTTCTGGAACCTCAACGTAGTGGGGACTCGCAACGTCTACGAGGCGGCCCGGGAGTGTGGGGTTGGGAAGGTCCTGCTGTGCAGCACGATGGGCATTTACGGTGAGGGCGTTCGCGAGGCCGGAGATCCGCCTGTGATCTCCGAGGACCTGTCCCTGAAGCCGTCGGACGTCTACGGCCTCAGTAAGAAGTTGTGTGAGGAGATGGCAGCTTTCTACGACCGTCGACACGGGATCCGGACGATTGCGTACAGGCTGGGGATGTTCGTCCCGGAGAGCTTCGTCGCATACGGGATTCGGCTGCTCAAGGGCGGCGTTGACGACCGGGACGTGGCGCAGGCGTTCCTGCTTGGGCTGGAGGACACGACCATAAGCTTCGATACGTTCAACGTCATGGCGGAGGTGCCGTTCTCGGTTGAGGAGTTCGGCCGGTGGAGCCGAGAGCCCGAGACCCTCCTAGAGCAGCGTTTCCCAGGCGTCGCCAAGCTGGTCGAAGAGCAGGGGGCGGACTTCGGGGAGCTGGTGCGGATGTGGGGTTTCACCTACTGGTCCATCGAGAAGGCCAAGCGTGTGCTTGGGTACAGGTCCCGGTACAACTTCCCCGAGTTCTTCGAGGCCCTCAAGAGAGGAGATCGCTCGCACTACCCCTACGCGGATCTTCCGTGGTGGGGCGTGTAGTGAGCAGTCCCCATGGCATCGGAGGGAGGATGGTAGAGCATGAGCGAGGCAGTAAACGGGGATCGCCCTCTGGGGGGTAAGGTGGCGCTGGTCACGGGGGCCAGCAGCGGGCTGGGGAGGGCTACGACGATAGCCCTCGCTCGGGCTGGCGCGGACGTCGCACTGGTGGCAAGAAGCGAGGAGGAGCTCGAGAGCACTAAGGAGGAGGTCTCGCAGACCGGCCGCCGGGCGTTGACCTTGCCCATAGATCTGGCCAACGAGGACGAAGCGGCAGGGGCCGTCGAGCGAGCTGTCGAGGCTTTGGGGCGCATAGACGTGCTGGTCAATGCTGCGGGGACCGACACGCCGGGCACGGTGGAGGAGCTAAACGTAGAGGGCTGGGATCGAACGCTCTCCGTGAACCTCAGGGCGCCGTTCTTGCTGTCCAAGGCTGTCTTTCCGTCCATGCGCGAGGTGGGCGGCGGCACGATCGTCAACGTCTCTTCAGTGGCGGGAAAGAAGGGTTGGGCGAGCGCCTCGGCTTACTGCGCCTCCAAGTTCGGCCTCACGGGCTTCACCGAGGCGTTGGCCGACGAAGGGAAGGAGCACGGCATCCGAGCGATCGTGCTGTATCCTGGCACAATGGCTACCAGCTGGGGTGCGTTCTCTCCTGAGGAGCGCCAGAGGAGCGAGCCGAACGAGGCCCCGTCGACACAGATCCTCGCGCCGGAGCAGGTGGCGGGCTTCATCGCCTGGTTTGTCGCGTCTCCGCCCGAGTTTGTGCTGACGGAAGGGATCATACTTCCCATCGAGGAAGAATTGCCCTAACGGGTCCCACGTTTTCGAGTCCTTGATCAGCGACAACCACGGCGGGTCCTCTGCCAGCGACACTTCAGCTACACGTCGCAGACTTTATGGCGAGGTTTGATCGTCCACTATTTTGTTTTCCCGCGATTTTTGCAGGGAAATTTAGGGGTGCGCTCGGCAGGACTCGAACCTGCGACCTTCTCTGTTCGTAGTCTTAAGAAGTATGTTCTAGGAAGTTCGCTGGTGTATAGGAATCGGCTTGTCTAAAGGGTTTTTGTAATTATGTGTTATCCGCCGTTCACCTTGGTTTAGTGTCTACTGCTGCCACACCTCTCTCGGAGGACCTGAGCGTCCTCCGCTGTGGCTTTCGGTATCCTCCTTACCTCCGGCCCTGCACGCGCCGGATCACCCACTCCACCGTCCCCTGCACAACGACCCTATCTACCGAGACCACTATGTCCTCGTGGGCACCGTTGCGCGCCTCCAGCCTGATGAGATCGGCCCGCCGGCGCAGCACCTTCACCGTCGCTTCCTCCTGCTCGCCGAGGACGAGAGCTGCGACCACCGATCCGTCCGGGGGCGAGGGGTTCTCCTCGACCACTAGGAGGTCGCCCTCCTCTATGCCGGCACCCGTCATGGAGTCGCCCTTCGCCTCCAGGAGGAAGCGCCTCCGGCCGGAACGGGAAGACAGGAGCTCGGCCGCCAGGGAGTAGGGTTCCTCGTTGGCTGTTGCCTCGAAGCCACGTCCGGCGGCGATCTTGCCCAGGAGCGGGCGCGTGGACACTGCACCCCAACCCTTCTCCGTAAGCCTCAAAGGACTCCGCGCGCGACCTGGGATCCTGTCCCGTTCAACGTAGCCATCCTCCTCGAGCCTGAGCAGGTGGTGGTGGACCGTCTGCGAGCTCCTCAAGCCCACCGCCTTGCCGACCTCACGTACGGTGGGCGGTCCTTCCGCAAGGTCCCGGCGAGCCAGGAACTCGAGTATCCGTAGCCGACTTGGGTGCAAATCTTCGGTCAAGAGTGCTTCCTCAAGCCTCACTTTAGCGCAAAGCCCACTTGCAGTCAAACAATTGTTTGGTATAGAGTGGAGAAGGAATAAAAAGAAGAGGAGCGCCCCCTTATCCCCGGGCCCTCCGCGGAGACCGACTGACAGTCGCCAAACCGAGGCGGTCTTATTGGAGGTTTCGATGGGGAGAGAACGCTCACCCTTACCACCGGATTGTACCGGAGGGGACAGGCTTTCTCACCCCTTTGACGCTGCTAGGCGCTCCTCCTATGGGAAAGGAGGGAGCTTGCCCGTGACGATGGTCTCAGAGATCCACCGCTACCCCTCGCGTCCGCCCGGCTTCGAGGAGCCGCTCTTTCCCACCCGAGAGTCCAGGAGGGCTGTTGCGGAGCACCTCGCCCGCGCTCCTTGGCTTTCTCGCGGGTCGGAACTGGATCAGGGAAGCGGCCGGTGCGCCCACAGCCGCGAGGAGTCCTCGCACGTGCTCCGGCGGGCCGACGGCCAGGTGTACATGGTGCGGCGCTGCCCGAAAGGGCGTCTCCGCACGTGCAAGAAGCGGATAGTACGGGTGCTGCAGCGCTGGCGGGAGGTCTCCCGCTGGTGGGAGCCCGAGCGGAGTGTGGACCGGCTCGTATTCCGGGTGCTGCTCGCGGGCGGAGCGGTCGTGGACCTGGCGCTCGATAGGGCTTCCCGGGAGTGGCTGCTCGTGGGTGTGGTGGACTGAGGTGGGGAGTTCGGGCCGAGGCTTCGCGCACCTGCACGTCAGGAGCGGCTTCTCCTACGGGTTCGGGGTCGCTACGCCCGGGGAGCTTGTGGCCGCCGCCGCAGAGCTGGGCATGGGCGCTTTAGCCCTCACCGACAGGAACGGCCTCTACGGTATCCCGAAGTTCCTGGAGGCAGCCGAGGAGGCCGGTATCTCACCGGTCATTGGGATCGAGGTCTCCGTTGAAGGTGGTGGCCACCTGGTCCTCTTGGCCGACGGCATGGCGGGGTACCGCTCGCTGTGTCGGCTCCTCACCTGCTACCGCTGTGGCTCCGAGGACAGGCGCAAACCCCTCTGCCCACTGCAGGATCTCTTGGAGCACGCCGATGGTCTCGTCTGTCTCACGGGTGCGATCCCGTTCGGGCACGTGCCCCGCCTGGTGCTCGCCGGGCGGGGGGAGGAGGCCGACCGGACGGTGGGTGTGCTGCGGGAGGCCTTCGGGCGGGACCTCTACGTGGAGCTCACCGACGATCGGACGGCCGGGAGCCGGAGATGGGCGGGTCGGGTCGTGGAGTTTGCCAGGCGCCACGGCCTGCCTGTGCTCGCCACGAACGAGGTCGCCTACCTGGAGCCGGCGAACCACAGGCTCCACGACGTTCTCGTGGCCGCTGCGAACCTGACCAACCTTCCAGGACCCAGCTACCGGCCCACCGACCAGCTATACCTCAAGCCGTTTGCAAGGATGCAGGCGCTCTTTCAAGACCGGCCTGATGCCCTCCGGAACGCCGCCGTGGTGGCGGAGCGTTGCGCCGGTGCCGTAGACCTAGCAGGGGAGATCCACGTCCCCTCTGCCCGGCTGCGCGGGGGCGAGACGGCGGAGGGAAAGCTCGCCCGGCTCGCGCTCAAGGGGGCCAAAGAGAGATACGGATACGTCGAGGGGCGAGTGCGCGCTAGGCTGCGTAGGGAGCTCTTGTGCGTGGCAGAGCTCGGGTTCGCCCCGTACTTCCTCCTCGCCAGGGAAGCGGTCGAGGTAGCCCGCGGGAAGGGAGTCCCCGTGACGGGGCGGGGGAGCGCGGCCAATTCGATCGTCTCCTACTGCCTGGGGCTCACTCAGCCCGAGCCCTTTAGAAACCGCCTGCTCTTCGAGCGCTTTATGCACGAGTTCCGCTCCGATGCACCTGACATAGATCTGGACCTCTGCTCACTGAGACGTGACGAGGTCAGGGATGAGCTTGCCCGTCGGTATGAGCGCTGCGGAGTGGCCGTGGCAGCGACGGCGCAGACCATGTCGCTGCGCGGGGCGGTGAGGGTCGCCGCTCGGGCGCTCGGGCACACCCCACGAGAGATCAACGAACTTTCGAAGCACGTGCCGACACGCTTCCGAGACCGCGGCCGCACATACACTCCACTCTCCGGCTGGGAAGAAGCGCTCGCTGAGCCCGCCATGCGTGGACACCCCCTCCAAGACACAGAGAAGCACAAGCTCCTTCTCGAACTCTCGGGACGGCTTGCGGGCCGCTACCTGCAAGCGGGCACTCACTTGGGCGGGCTCGTCTTCGGCAACGAGCGCCGTCACCTCTCCGAGCTCGCACCCGTTGAACCCTCAGGGATGCCCGGGCTACTACGGGTGCAGTACGACAAGGACGACCTGGAGTATGCGGGGATACCCAAGCTCGACCTGCTGGGCCTGCGGATGCACACGGCACTCCACGCCGCAGGCGAACTTGCCTCGAAGAGGGTTGGGAGGAAGGTGGACCCATATAACGTCCCCCCTGACGACAGGGAAACCTACGCCCTGATAAGGACGGGCAGGAACGCAGGGATGTTCCAGCTTGAGTCTCCCGGTCAGATGCACCTGTCTAGGCGCCTAGGCCTCCGCCGCTTCTCGGACCTGGTCGCGCAGATATCCCTCTTTCGGCCCGGTCCGGTACTCGGGGATCTCGTGACCCCGTACGTTTTGAGGAGGCACAGCAAGGAGGAGTACTCGGTGCCGTTGGAGGAACTCGAGCCCGTCCTGCGCTCCACTTACGGGGTGCTCATCTTTCAGGAGCAAGTGTTGGAGGTTGCACATGTGGTCGCCGGCTTCTCACTGGCAGAGGGAGACCAGATCCGGCGCGCCATGACCCGCGACCGTGGTCTCGGCGCCATGAGGGCGCTCAGGGAAGAGTTCGTCCGTCGGGCCGTCGCGGGTGGGGTTGAGCATGCAACCGCCCGAGAGGTTTTCTCCTGGATGGAGGGCTTCGCCGCCTACGGCTTCTCCGCGGCCCATGCCGCCTCCTTCGCCTCACTCTCCTACGCATCGGCCTACATGAAGCGCCACTACCCGGCCGAGTTCTTCTGTGCCCTCCTCAACTCCCAGCCGATGGGCTTCTACAGTCCGAGGACGCTCCTCAACGAGGCCAGGCGCGAAGGGATATATGTACTCCCCCCAGACATTCATCTCTCGGGAGAGGGCTTCACCGTCGAGGAGGACGGTACTGCACTCAAGGTAGGTCTCAAGTATGTAAGAGGCCTCTCCCGCACTGCCATCTCCTCCATCCTCTCGGAGAGGGAGACGAGGCCCTTCGCTTCCGTCACCGACCTCTACGCGAGGAGTGCGGTAGAGAGGGACTCTTTGGGGAACCTCATTCGCGCGGGTTTCCTCGACCGTCTCGCGTCCAACAGTGGCCGTAACGGACTCCTCTCCGCGGCCCAAGACCTACCAGAGAAGCGCTCCCGTGTCCGGCGACGCCAGGCGGAACTCCCACTCCCGCACCCCGCGAGCTGGTGGGAGACACGTGAGCGCCTGGGGGATAGGGCTGGCTACCTGCCGTTGACCGCCGCAGGGAGGGAGCTCATGGAGTGGGAGGCTTTGTCTTTAAATGTCTCCCGCCATCCGCTCTGGCCCTACCGTGGGGCGCTCAAGCGGCTAGGCGTAACCCCGAGTCAGGAGATCCTCGATCTTCCCCACGGCCTGCGAGCTCGGGGGGCGGGGCTACTCGAGGAGCTGCAGCGACCGCCGACCAGGAGCGGGCGTACCGTCTACTTCCTCCTGGTTGAGGACGAGGCTGGTTTGCTTCAGGCCACCATCTTTGAGGGCGTCTACAAGCGCTACGGCCACGTCCTGCACCAGAGCGGCGCCTTCTTGCTCGAAGGTCGGGTAGAGCAGGACTACCGGCGCGGGTTCTCCTTCGTCGTGGAGCGCATCGGTGATCTGTGGGAGGTCCTCGCGGGCGCTACGGAGGCACGGGTGCCGGAACCGCGGCGGACGGCGTCCTCGAGCACGTTCGTCCGAGCCAAACGGCGTGGCAGAAGGGTGGGATGAGAGATGAGACGCAGAGTGACCCGTGTGACGACTCAGCTCGAAGAGAAACCCCGCGATTTGCGGGACCTTCTTCGGCGCGCTCGGCAGAACTCGAACTTGCGACCTTCCTTCGAGCTCTTGCCGAGACGGGTAGGATGCTCCTAGAGACCAGACGAGCAGGAGGGAGCTGTGGAAGAGAACCCACAAGTCATCGCCGATATAGCCCGGAAAACCGGCACGACAGAGGACGAAGCCCGCGCCATCTATCACCTAACCGAAGCCGAGCGGCTGCTTTCAGTCATATACTCTGACGTGACGAAAGACCTGGGAACGATCATGTCTATCCGCCAACACTTTGACGCCCTCTATAGCAGCATCGCCCTGCGGGTCGTCGGGCGGGATTATCCTGAAGGATGGGGGGAAGCTCCCGAAGGCCCAGAGCACGGTATCTAAGCTGGCTGTGAAAGGAAGACTTAAAGCGTTTGTTTTGTGAGTGGAGCCTAGGGGATTCGAACCCCTGACCTCCACCGTACAAAGGCGGGTCCTTAAGATCGCGGTTGTTCGACGATGTTCAAACTCCTGCAAATATGCATGTTCTCGTGACTTAGAGTGGACCCGACGAGACTCGAACTCGTGACCTCCGCCATGCGAAGGCGGCTCGACACTTTCGCGGGTGTTTGTAGTTGTTCGGAAAACCGCTTATTTAAGCTGAATTTCCAGATCTTGCGTTCGTGATCGTTCGTCGGCATTCGCCCCGGTCACTGTCAGGTAACTGTCAATCCGCTTCTAACTTCCTTTGGTGCTCTTAGCCCGAGGCCCTGTGACTTCCGCGCCGCCCTTCTTCAAATCCACGATTAGGATGTCATCCTGCATCTCCGCCGCATAACGCCGCGCGACGCTGGTGTCAATACCAAAGAAGTTGGTGAACGACTGACCAGCCACCAAGAAGTTCGAGATACGGTCCCGGGTCCCTTGCGGGCGAACAGGGAACGCATACGGCTCCTTGGGAGAAGTCTTCTTCATACCGATGAGT
>JALZFJ010000076.1 GCA_030867425.1 Actinomycetota bacterium
TGCGGCGATCACGCGGAACAACACACTGCCATCAATGTACCGAACTTCGAGGAGACGACAGACTGGTACAGGGAGAAGCTCGGTTTCGAGGAGTCGGTGCGCTGGAAGGCCCCGCCGCACTCGAGGGAAGACGTACAGCTTGCCTTTTTTGAGTTCAACGACGCTAGGCTCGAAGTCATCGGCGGTGGCGATCCCGCCAAGCTGACCCGGCCGGGAGCGTACAGGACGCGATCTCCGCCTAGGCTACGGCTACCTCTGCCTCGGGGTAGAAGACGTGAAAGCGGCCGTTGCGGAGCTGATCTAGACGGTGTGGACCGAGCGCCGGGAGTACGAAGAAGGTTTAAAGGAGCGACCGACATAAGCGGATGAGAACCAACAAACCCCTTCCAACCACGGCTGCCCTCATTCCTCCTTGGCTCTTTAGGGAGGCCCCTCATACAAGCCTAGGGAGCTGCGGGTCCCACAAGGGGCGGGTGTCGGCCTGACCTTCGGCCAGTCGGGCACGAATGGAAGGATGACCGAAGGGTTCTGCTGTGGGGAATGCCACGGCGGAGGGAGAAAGACGTAGATGGAACTACCGACGCTTGACAAGCGTTTTCATGGAAGGAGGATGCTATGGCCACGACAGAAACTCCAGTGCTACCGCTGCTCCCCACGTCGCTGGTGGGCAGCTACCCGCAGCCGGAGTGGTTGATCGACCGGGACCGCCTGGCGGGACGGTTACCGCCGCGGGTGCGGGCCAGAGAGCTGTGGCGGGTCGCCGAGGAGCACTTGGCTGAGGCGAAGGATGATGCGACGGTGCTGGCGATCCGGGCCCAGGAGGAGGCGGGGCTGGACATCGTGACCGACGGGGAGGTGCGCCGGGAGAGCTACTCCAACCACTTCGCCACTGCGCTGGACGGCGTCGACATCGATAACCCTGGGACCATGCCGGATCGCACCGGGCGCCCGAACCCGGTGCCGCGGGTGGTGGGTCCGATCGCCCGGACTCAGCCGGTGCAGGTCGACGACGCACGGTTCCTGCGGGAGCGAACAGACCGGGTGGTGAAAATGACCGTGCCGGGGCCGTTCACGATGACCCAGCAGGCGCAGAACGACCACTATCCGGACGCCGAGTCGCTGGCGATGGCCTATGCCGACGTCTGCCGCGAGGAGATCCTCGATCTGTTCGCCATCGGGGTGGACATCGTTCAACTCGACGAGCCCTACCTGCAGGCGCGCCCAGACGCGGCCCATGCCTACGGGCTGGCCACTCTGAACCGTGCGCTGGAAGGCATCGAGGGCACGACCGCAGTCCATCTATGCTTCGGGTATGCGGCGATCGTTCACGACCGGCCGTCGGAGTACTCGTTCCTACCGGAGCTAGCCGAGTGCACTGCCGACCAGATCTCGATCGAGACTGCGCAGTCCGAACTGGACCTGGGGGTACTAGCCGACCTGACCGGTAAGACGATAATCCTCGGGGTGTTAGATTTGTCCGACCCCGCGGTGGAGACCCCCGAGGTGGTCGCCGAGCGGGTGCGCCGGGCCTACTCATACACGCCCGCAGAGCGGATCGTGCTCGCGCCGGACTGTGGGATGAAGTATTTGCCTAGGGTCTCGGCCGACGGCAAGATGCGCGCTATGGTCGTTGCCTCCGAGATACTGCGCAGCGAGTCCGACACCGCGTGATCGCGAAGTTACTCTCTGTACCGGGAACCTCAGCGAGCATGTGGGGTGGAACGGAGCGGCACGTCGATCGTCAAGCTCACTGGGCCACGCTGCGGACCACGAATGGACCGGCGTCGGGCGCCGATGCGCCGAGCTTCAACACATGAGCACGAGGAGCCTGCGGTGGAGGACGCCTACGTAACGCAGCGAAGCATGGGTTTCTCACTAAGGGCAAGGGAGACCACGGATCGAAGGAGGTCTTCATGAGCGACGCCCCGGCGCAGAAACCCACGATGTCTGGACCGGCTCTGAACATCACGCGCCACGATCACGGTGTCATTAGGGTACCGAACTTTGAGGAGACGATAGGCTGGTACAGGGAGAAGCTCGGTTTCGGGGAGTCGGTGCGCCTGGAGGCCCCGCATCTCGGGGACGGTGTGCAGCTTGCCTTCCTGGAGCTGGGCGGCGCCAAACTCGAGATGATTGGCGGCGGTGATCCCGAGAGGCTAACGCGGCCACCCGAGAGCATACAGGACGCGGATCTCCACCGTAGGCTACAGGCAAGTCTGCCTCAGGGTAGAAGACGCGGAAGCGGCCGTAACGGAGCTCGAGCGGTGCGGAGGCGAGGTGTTAGCAGGGCCTACCGTGAATTGCAAGACCGTCTACTTCAAAGACAATAACGGTATTCCGGTAGAGCTTGTTCAGTATCGTTAATTCAGATTCGAAAGGTTCCCGCGAGATGCAGGCCGTCTTGATTGAGCGTTTTGGGGATCCGTCGGAGCTCCGACGGAAGGACGTTTCCAGACCCGATCCAGGGGAGGGCGAGGTTCTCGTCGAGGTCCATGCTGCCACCGTAAACCGCAGCGACGTGCTGAACGCGCGAGGCTCATTCGCTTCCACCACCTTGCCCCGCACACCGGGGCGTGATTTCGCCGGGATCGTCGTCGAAGGGCCTTCCGAGATTGTCGGGACGGAGGTCTGGGGCACGGGCGGCGGGGATCTGGGTTTCACGCGCGACGGGACCCACGCCCAATACGTCGTCCTGCCTAAAGCCGCCGTGGTACCCAAGCCGGACAGCTTATCACTCGAGGAGGCCGCCGCCTCCGGTCTCGCATACGTCACAGCCGCCTCGGCGCTCCTCGAGCTCGGCGGAGTCTCGGCCGGGGAGACGGTGCTCGTCACCGGCGCTGCCGGCGGGGTGGGTAGCGCGGCGGTAAGGATCGCACGCTGGAAGGGCGCACGCGTTATCGGGGCCATCAAGGATGACTCGGAGCGTGAGACGGCGCAGCGGGTAGGCGTGGAGGTGATCGTCGACACCTCCCGCGAAGCGGTGTCTGAAGCCACTATGGCGGCCACTGATGGGCGCGGGGTTGATCTCATACTCGACGCCGTCGGAGGACCTCTGTTCGAACCGAGCCTGAACAGCCTCGGCGAGAAGGGGCGCATGGTCGTCATCACGACGGCCCCCGGCGAGCGGCGCGTCTCGTTCGACCTACTCGACTTTTACCGCAAGGGGTTGCGTCTATTCGGGTTGATGACGTCGTTCCGGGACGCGGAAGGTAGCGCCGCTCTCCTGAAGGACTTGCTCCCGGGCTTCGAGGAAGGGGTCCTGCGCGCGCCCACGATCGCCGAACGCTACCCACTAGAGCGAGTGGAGACGGCTTACGCGCGGGCCGAGAGCGGCGAGGTGGCCGGCAGGGTACTGCTCGCCATGCGCTGAAGGGCCGGTTTCGAGAATGTGTTCCAATTCATCTTTGGGCTGAGCGAAGGGAGAAGTTCGCGGGCCGAAGCATGAGTTTCGCTTGCCGGTTCGCCAGCGCTTGAGGAAGAAAGGAGAACCGTGAAGATAAGTAATATCCGGGAGGTCGACGCGCAGGTGATGACCAAGCCCGACCAAGAGGGCTTGATCGTCAGGAACGTCATCAACAAGGACAACACCGGGGCACGCAGGGTCATCT
The DNA here is from genome assembly GCA_030867425.1 of Actinomycetota bacterium. Taxonomy (GTDB): domain Bacteria; phylum Actinomycetota; class Rubrobacteria; order Rubrobacterales; family Rubrobacteraceae; genus Rubrobacter_F. Next base: position 3,609 of record JALZFJ010000076.1, read on the forward strand.
TGCTCACCTCCGAGCTTCCGCCGGGCAAGGTTCACCTGCTGCACCGGCACCCCAACGCCGAGCAGATCATGTATGTGCTGGAGGGCTCGTGCTTGGCCCTCTCCGAAGGCGAGCCAGTGCGCTTGAACGAGGGCGATGCTGTTTACATCGTCCAGGGCGAGTGGCATGGCGTCCGCAACGACACCGACAGGTCGGCTGTAACGCTCGTGGTCTATGCGGGAGCCGGAACCCTGGAGGAGGCCGGCTACGAGGAGCACCCGCGCCAGTTCGAACAAACGTAAACATTTGCAGGTAAAATGGAAGCATAATAGTCCTTACTCCAACACTCTGTCGCACAGCTTTCTAGTACGGCGAGCTCATCGCCCATGCCAGGTATCACGTGGGAGTAGGTATCGAGGGTGACGTTTACGCTGGCGTGTGCTAGCTGCTCTTGGACCAGCTTGGGATGCACGCCCTTGTAGAGCAGCAAAGTTGCGCATGTGTGGCGTAGGTCGTGCAGGCGCAAACTACCCTCTCAGCAGTTCGGTGAATAGAGGCAATGTGCCCCCTAAGAGCGCGGTTGTTCTATCAGGTATTCTTCAGGCCGTGAGCGAAGTCGGAGCAATGCCAGAGAGAGCGCTTAGAGTACTGCAAGCAGCCATCGCTGACGCGGGAGGCCAACCCGGGGTGCATGTCTCCCGTGCACGGGTCATGCAACAGGCCGGCATCTCCGAGCTGGAGGAGTTCTCACAGATAGCGGACTACCTTGCCGGGCAGGGTTTCATAGCAGAAGGGGTCAACGACTACGATCTCTTCAGCGTAACGCTCAGAGGCATCGCCGCGGGCACCAGATAGTAAGCCCAGTCTCCTAGAAGATTAGCCTTCTCGGCATATAGGTGAATAAGGGCAAGAAGAAGGGCTTGAGCCCCGATAAACGTCAGCATTGTGGACGCTAAACACC
>JALZFJ010000093.1 GCA_030867425.1 Actinomycetota bacterium
GGCGGCCCCGGCCTTGGACGCTCAGCACCAGGACGCTCAGCACGTTCACCAGCGGAACCACCGCCGCGAGCAGGAGCGCGAGCAGCGCTAACCCGCCCTGGCCATACAGGGCCGGGACGGTAGCCAACGCGGTGTAGGTGTTGGAGCGCACGCTCCCCTGGTAAACAGACGTGAACGCCGGCCCGTCTAGCCCGAGCGCGCGCCTCGCGGCCAGCAGAACGAGCGTCAGGGCGAAGATCGGGAGGGCTGCGGACAGCGCGAGGGCGCCTGCCTCGGCGCCGGAGAACTCCGCCCTCGCAAGAGAGCGAAGTAACAAGGCCGGAAGCAAGACGAAGTAGACCAGCCGGTCGAAGCCGCGCCAGAAGGCCTCGCCGGCGAAGTCCCACTGCCCGAGCGTCCACCCGAGCGCGATGAGGAGCGCCGCTTCGAGCAGTGCGCTCGTCACGGCGCGTCCTCTGGTCGCGCGGCCCTCGGATGGCGGCACGCGGCCCGACCGGGGGACGGCGACGGGGCGCGCCACGAAAGGCGGTCTGGGTCCATGGTGGCTGAGTATTCCACCACATTAGTTAAACGAAAAATGTCGGCGATTGGATTCTTGGGCTTTGCAGGGCGAAGAGGCGAGCGGTAGCTTTCTCCCCCTACTTGCTACCGGTGGGGGATGTGCCAAGCGGGGTAGCGACAAACTATCAAGCTGCTAGTTGCCTAGCCTACGCCGAGCCTCCACCAAGGAAGCTTCAGCCATTGCAAGTGCTGTGCTCACCCGGACGAAGAGGTCCCGGTAATGGGGCTGATGGTGCATACCGGCGACAAGCATCCTGTTCTCTGTGGCACGCAGACGCTGGGTTGTGTCGCGAAGGTTGTCCAGCGACTCCTCTAGTATAGGTTCTACGTTGTCCGCCACGACGTCATCCTCCCAATATCTTGCGCCACCAGCTCCGCTGCTCCTCCTGTGGGCGTGAGGATGGCTCCTGCTGCTCCTGCTGCAGGGGACACATTAGGAGCGGGGACTGCAGGGGGACAATGAGATTCTGGCTCGGCGAATGTTACGCTTTTACGAAGCTCCTAAGCCGCTCCTCCCTTACGGTACGTCACTACTCTTACGATCGGTTTTCAAAGCTACAAAGCGCGTCCGGTGGCCGTAGAACCTGTAGACAGAGTTCTGATGCCAACGCTGATGCCAACTAAACCGATATTCCCCGGCATTTGGCGGACTTTCCACCTGTGGTAAAAGCGGGATTTAGGGCTTAGGTAAAGGGTTTTACGAACATAGGCGACATCAACCGAAATCCACCCTGTCCAACTACGAACAGAGAAGGTCGCAGGTTCGAGTCCTGCCGAGCGTGCTCCTAAAATCCCCGCCGAAAACGGTCGCCATCGCGCAGCTAATTCTGGGTGTGTATGAACTAAAGAGTTCTTTCTGTAACACTAGTAGTAAATCAGCTATAGAATCGTAGCTGATTGCAGCTTTGAGCAACTATTCAGTATTTTAGGAAGAAGATATGAATAGTAACGACAATAGGCCCCAGAGATCAGGAAACGCCACCACGATACTCGGCGTTCTCCTGATAGCTTTAGGGATTTTGTTCTTTATCGGACAGGTGCTCGGTATCAACTTTGGGCGACTTGGGGAGTTCGGTTGGCCAGTATTCATCATTGCGCCAGGCATCTTGCTGTTCCTCTTGGCTCTAGCAGTGGGAGAGCAAGCCGGTGAGCTGCTAGCTATCCTCGGCAGCAGTGTGACGACGGTTGGAGCGATACTGCTCTACCAAAACACCTTCGATTACTTCCAAAGTTGGGCCTACGCTTGGACCCTAGTCTTTCCCACTTCTATCGGTGTTGGACTAATCATCTACGGTTCGACAAAGAATCGGGAGGGTACGGCTGCAACCGGCATAAGGCTGACCGTCGCGGGCCTCATCATCTTCGTAGCCTTAGCGGTCTTCTTCGAGCTTGTCATTGGCTTTAGCGGCCACAGGATCGGTCTTAGCCGCTTCGGCTGGCCAGCGCTTTTGATTGCGTTGGGGGCTCTTGTGCTGGTGGGACGGTATCTTCGACTTGACCGAATGATAGTTGAGACGGGCATAAGGCGGGCAAGGAGGGACCGCTGGATCTTAGGTGTGTGCGGCGGGATCGCCCACCACTACGGGTGGAACTCTAACCTAGTCCGAGTGGTCACGGTCCTCCTAGCGATCTTCTTCCCCCTGCCCGTTTTGAACACAATCCTGGTCATCCTCGGCTACGCACTGCTCGGCTATCTACTTCCCGAAACAGATGAGTTCTAATACCTCATTTTTGTCCTCGCTTTTGTGCGGGTAAGAGCAATTAGCTGAAGATCTCGCTCCCACAGAGCGAGAGCAGGTAGAACGCTGCCCCGTTTCCTCTAAGCTGTCTGGCACTTATTCTCCGGGTTGCCGTGGATTTTAGCTTACTAGGAAACCCGCGTAGAGCCCCGGTTCAACCGAGGTTGCTTGGTAGAAGGATACTTCCTGTCGGAGATGTATTATTATGCAGAGGAAAAGCCGCGTTGCGATCGAGGTTACGATACTCGGCCGTTCGCGGCACAGGACTGTCAGCGTCCTCCGGGCGCTCTAGCTAACCCCGTGTGCAGGTTTTCTTGAAGTTTAGAGCGAAGATCGAGACCCCCGCTACGCTTTGCAGTTCACGACGACCGGGGCGTAGAGAGGGGATCTTCTAGATGGGTGTTGCAATAGCGAGAGGCGATGATGTTGACCCCCAGTGTGTCGCTGGTTCGATCCCGTCACATCAGACGCCGGGATACTCCCCGGTCTATCCTCGAGGTCGGCATCGGGCGAGCGGGTCAACCAGTGCGACAGCCGCTATAGGCACCCCGGCTTTCGGGGAGACTCGTCTGGCCGCGAAACACCTGTCGTTGCAGGCAGTTGCAGAAAGGAAATCATGGTCTCACAGCGTCTACCGGGGTTTTCGGACCTCGTCCTGGAGCGCGGGGCGCCCGCGCGGATGAGGGACGGAACCACGCTCTACGCCGACGTGTACCGTCCGTCTTCGGGCGGCCCCTTCCCGATCCTCCTGATGCGCCTCCCCTACGACAAGACCCAGGCCGCGGACATTACCTACCGTCACCCCTCCTGGTACGCTCGTCAAGGCTACGTGGTAGTCGTGCAGGACACCCGCGGGCGCTGGCGCTCGGAGGGAGACTTTTACCCCTTCGCCCACGAGGCCGAGGACGGTTACGACACGGTCGAGTGGGCCGCCTCGCTCCCCCACTCCAACGGCCGGGTCGGGATGTACGGCTTCTCCTACGATGGGACCACCCAGCTACAGGCGGCCCTGGAACGTCCGCCGAGCTTGCAAACGATCTGCCCGGGCTTCACCGGCTCTCAGTACTACGAGGGGTGGGCCTACAACGGTGGCGCCTTCGCCTTGGCCTTCAACGCCTCCTGGGCGACGAATCTGGCCATGGACGACGCGCGCAGGTGGGGTGACGACGCCGCTATGCATAGCCTGCTCGCCGCGTTCTTGGGCGCTCCAAGCTTCTACGGGCATCTGCCTCTCGAAGAATACCCGCCGCTCGTCGGCTCAGGATCTGGACGGTACTTCTTCGACTGGATCGATCACCCAAGCTACGACGACTACTGGCGTCGGTGGAGTATCGACGAGGACTATTCGAGGATCGACGTGCCAGCGTTGCACGTCAGCGGTTGGTACGACGTCTTCGTCGGCGGGACGGTGAAGAACTTCGAGGGCCTGAGACGGGAAGCCGCAAGCGAAGCCTCTCGCGCCGCCCAGAAGCTGCTCATAGGGCCCTGGTACCATCTCCCGTGGTCCCGGCTGGTCGGGGGCGCGGACTTCGGACCGGAGGCCCGCAATGTCGTAGACGACTGGCAGGTAAGGTGGTTCAACCAGTTCTTGCGGGACGAAGACACCGAGGTTTTGGACTCGCCGGTCACGATCTTCCTCATGGGCCAGAACCGGTGGATGGAGGAAAGCTCTTGGCCCCCGGAGGGGACCGAGCTGCGCGACTACTACCTGCGCAGCGGGGGTTCGGCGAACTCGATCAACGGCGACGGGCTACTCGGCGTCGAGCCACCGGACAGGGAGCCGCCGGACGTGTACACCTACGACCCGCTGTTCCCCATTCCGAGTTTAGGTGGGCATTCGGGCTTCGTGCCAATCATCGCACCCATGGGCCCGGCCGACCAAGCAGGAGTCGAGGTCTTGAACGGGGTGCTCGTCTATACTTCGGCGCCGTTGCAGGAGGACCTCACGATTATTGGGCCCGTCAGCCTCACCCTATACGCAGCTACCTCTGCGCCCGACACGGACTTCACCGCCAAGCTGTGCGTCGTCTCCCCCGAGGGGCGCTCGACGAACGTACAAGAGGGCATCGTCAGGGCGCGCTACCGCGAGTCCCTAAGCCACCCCACGCTGATCACGCCGGACGAGGTGTACGAGTACCGTATAGACCTCGGCCCCACGGCCTACGTCTTCAAGGCCGGGAACCGCATCCGGGTACAGATCTCGAGCAGCGACTTCCCCCAATGGGACCGAAACCTCAATACGGGCGGGCCGCTCGGCGCCGAAGGAGCGACGCAAGCCCGAGTGGCCACCCAGACCGTCCTGCACGACGTCCACCATCCCTCCCACCTGACCCTGTCCGTTGTCAGCGGTTGAGGGAGCGGAGAAGAAGTCGGTGTAGGCTCCCACCTCCGTAGCAGCACCAGGCTACGCTCGAAGGCCAGCAGGACTCCTAGAGCTTCCGCAAGCGCACGCTCTGGATGGAGTGGTCCGGTCCCTTCTCCAGGATCAGGCGCGCCCGGTCTTTCGTGGGTTCGATGTGCTCTTTGAGGTTGGGGTGATCGATCTCGTCCCATACGCGCCACGCCACCTCTTTGGCCTCCTCTACCGAGAGGCTCGCGAAACGGTGGAAGTAGGCGGAGCTATCCCCAAGCGCCTCCTCTCTCAGGCACAGGAAGCGGTTCAGGTACCATTCTTTGATGTGTCTCTCCTCCGCGTCCACGTAAATCGAGAAGTCCAAGAAGTCGGAGACGAAGACCCGATGCCCCTCGGCGGGCTCAGATATCCCGGCCTCGAGCATGTTGAGGCCTTCCACGATCAAGACGTCGGGTTGCCTGACGACCTGGGCCCGATCGGGGAGGATGTCGTAGGTGAGGTGGGAGTGGACCGGTGCGCTCACCTCGGCGCGCCCCGATTTGACGTCCGCAAGGAACCGCAACAGGAGCGACAGGTCGTAGCTCTCCGGGAAGCCCTTGCGGTTCATCAACCCCCGCGACCGCAGCACGCGGTTCGGGTAGAGGAAGCCGTCGGTGCTCACCAACTCGACCTTGGGGCTCCCTGGCCAGCGAGAGACCAGGGCATGCAGTAGTTGCGCCACCGTGCTCTTGCCCACAGCGACGCTGCCAGCGATGCCTACGACGTAGGGCACCTCTGTCACCTCCTTGCCCAGGAAGGCGTGGGTCGCTCTATACAGGTTTCGAGTGGCGCTCACGTGGAGGTACAGGAACCATGAGAGGGGGAGGTAAACTTCGGTTGCTTCCTCCAATGAGAGGTGCTCGCTTATCCGCCGCAGATCCCGCACATCGTCCTCCGACAGAGAGAGTGGGGTAGCGGCGCCCAAACGGCCCCACTTCTCGCGGGAAAAACGCACGAACGGAGAGAGCCTTGTGTCGTCGGCCTCCCCAGCGTACACGGTACAGTTCTCCTCTCTTCTCACCCTGCGTCCCTGCCCAGTGGAACGCCAGCTCCGGGCGATGCGCACTCGAGATGCCAGGTGCAGTTTGAGCGTACGCGTCGGGTCGTGCAACACTCGTGCGTACCTTACCAAAACCCGCACAGTTGGTTAGCTAATATGCTGGAGACATGGGCGGTCCTGCTGGCGGACTAACTGCCCGCTCATCACTGCGCCCAGGCGAGCGCGCCTAAATGAAGGCCCTACAGTGTTTCTACAGTAGTTTTACAGTAAACGTGGCTAACATCGGTGAACAGAGGTGTACGCAAATAGGCTTATGTAAGCGGATTTCTGACCTCTGCGAACGTCGGTGAACCTATCGGAAGAGACACTTAATCTCTAGGTTCCAGGTTCGAGTCCTGGGCGGCTCACTTCTAAATCTCCTGCAAATGGCGGTAAAATTGAAGAATCCCAGTGCGACACTGGAACTTACGCCCCGCGTCATACCTACGCACCAGATCGCTACATATTGGGACAGACTGAGAGTTTCAGGCGTGTCGCCTAGCGCAGTAGGATGCCGTTACCTTCAGAACCACCGGGGGTGAAGCCGGCCACGGGGGCATAAGAGGTTGAGGCTTACACCAAGTGCCTCGGATGAGCTCCTTCCTATGTTGAGACGACGCCGTCATCTGCGTATCCTCAACTCGTTCGGCCCGCTCCACGGAGCGGTCGCTTCCGTTGGACGGGAGACCCGTCCCGCTCAAGTAAACATCATGTTGTCTGGATCGGGCTCCTCTTCCCTCTCGGACTTCTCTGTTCGGACCACTAACACCGGGCAGTGGGCATGCCTGACGACCGAGTCTGAGACGCCGCCTAGGAGCGCTCGTCGAATCCCTCCGAGACCTCGGCTCCCCACCACTACCAGGTCGGCCCCTATCTGCTCAGCTAGGAAGATTATCTCCTCATCAGCTCTCCCAGACATGAGGTGCGCCTCCGTCACGCTGGCCCCGGCCTCCCTCATCCGCTCCAGCTGTGCCTCCATCAGCTCTTTCGCCTCCCGGTCGAGCAGCTCTTGAGAGCCCGCCGGTAAGGAACCCACCTCGACGCCCGCGTACCCCCCATGGGTCAGTAGCTTCCCCACGTGGGATATGTGTAGCTCCGAGCCTGTCCTTGTCGCCAGGTCCGCCGCGGTCTTAGCTGCCAGGTCCGCCTCCTCTGAGCCGTCCGTGGCCACAAGGATCTTTGCCGGGAAGACAATGGGCTTCCAGCGCGTCACCATCACCGGGCAGGGAGCGTGCCTTACCACCGAGTCGGAGACGCTTCCCATGACCAGCCTCCTTATCCTCCCTCTACCCCGGCTGCCAAGCACTATCAAACCTGTGCTTAGCTCCTCGGCCAGCTCTATGACCTCTTCAGCCGCACCCCCCATCCTGAGGTGGCTTTGCGCGACGGTGCCCCCTACGTTCTCTATCTTCTTGAGCTGCTCGTCGAGTATCCTTCGGGCTTCTCGCTCGGTGGGCCCCGGCTCTACGTCGGTGGCCTCGAAGTTTTCGGGCACGGCGGCACCGACGTGGAGCACATGAAGCTCTGAGCCGGTGATCTTGGCCAAGCCAACGGCGGTGGTGGCGGCTAGCTCGGAGTCCTCGGAGCCGTCGGTAGCAAAAAGGATCCTGGTGGGGAAAATAGCCATTCTATGCCTCCTCCATCTCCGTATCGTTGCCCTAATACATTATCGACTATCGTGAAGGTCTCGTCACGGCCTCGGCCGGGTTGCAGACCTAAGACCTGTCCCGCCCTATCGCCCAAGCTCACCGCGAACCCGTAGCGGTTGTTCTTGCTCTGACCAACTTGCGCCGCTATTCACGGAGAGTTACATCCAGGAACAGGGCCGCAGTCCACGAGAACAAATCCGAGCCATGCCCGAAGCCGGTCGTGGGGTCATAGTACTCGTAGAAGCCCTGCTCCCTGCACAAGGAGACGATGGTGTTCTGCAGGCGTTTGGCTTGCCTCTCGAAGCCGTAGCGTTCCAGACCCGCATGAGGAACCAGTTTATGTTGACCCAGACCGGCCCCCGCCAGTACCGAGTCGGAAAGAAGGCGAAGCCGTACCGATCGTAGTTCGGCACCGGCGTGAGGCTCTCGTCCGAGAGGCCAAAGCCCGTGTTCTCCATGCTGCCAACCATACTATGCGCCTGCCCTTCGTCCGGTATGCCCGCGTACAAGGGCACGAAGTTCGCTGCGACGTAGACTTGGAGGGGCAGACCCGAGGCCACGTCGAAGTCCAGGTAGATACCATGTTGCTCGTCCCAGAGCTTGCCGTTTATGGCGCTCTCCGTCCTCTCTGCGCGTTCTTCTAGCGGCGACGGGTTCTCGCCCAAGATGCGTGCGATCTCCGCCAAGTCTCTGTCGGACTGGCAAAGGAGCGTGTTGAAGAGCACGTCCTGGACCAGGAAGGGGCACTCCTCCCTTATCCGGCCTTCGTGGTAGTTGCGGTCGGAGAAGAGCTTAACAAGGTAGGCGAAGCGGTCGTAGGCGGCGTCCAGGGGCCGGTCC
>JALZFJ010000130.1 GCA_030867425.1 Actinomycetota bacterium
CACTACGAGCGTTTCGAGAAGTCGTGCCGCATACTGCACATCGAGCTACCGCACACGATCGACGAGCTGTGCGACATAACGCTGGAGATCCTGCGCCGCAACGCCCCCCGCGAGGACACCTACATCCGGCCTCTGGCCTACAAGTCGGTTCAGTCTGTCGGGGTGAACCTCAGGGGAGGGTCGGAACTCTCCATCTTCACGGTACCGATGGGCAACTACGTGGAGCTGACCGGCTTGCGGTGCTGCGTCTCCTCCTGGCGCCGGACAGCGGACAACGCCATCCCCGCCCGGGCGAAGTGCACCGGCTCTTATGTGAATACCGCTCTGGCGGTGGACGCCGCGCACCGTGCAGGATACGACGACGCAGTCTTTCTGACTCAAGAGGGCTTCGTCTCCGAGGCGAGCGCGGCCAACATCTTCCTCGTCCGCAAGGGCGGGCTCGTCACGCCGCCCGCGACGGCGGACATCCTGGAGGGAATCACACGCGATGCGGTGATGGAGCTGGCCGAGAAGGAGCTCGGGATGCTGACCGACAAGCGTGACGTGGGCCGCACCGAGCTCTACGCCGCCGACGAGGTCTTTCTCACCGGCACCGGTTTCCAGATAGCGCCCGTGACGGAGATAGACGACCGCAAGATAGGCACGGGAGCGATGGGCCCGGTCGCGGGCCGCCTGCAGGAGCTGTACTTCAAGGCGGCGAGGGGCGAGTGGCATGAATACGCCGACTGGACCGTCGCCGTCGAGGTTGCAGAGCGAACCGCCAGGTGAGATACTAATTCTTTGCATGCTGACGTTTCCCGACATCTCGCGTTTCTCTTTTAACGCTCTACGACTAACCAGGGTGGCCGCCGGACGAATTACCCGTCCCGGCCTCTAGCGCCGGGCTTCCTCAGGATCAGCGGCCACCGAAAACCAGCCGCACTTCCAACCAGTATTACTAGAATCAGGGGGACGAACGTTTTATGCGTCGCATACAGATCTTCGATACCACGCTCAGGGACGGCGAGCAGTCGCCGGGGATCTCGCTCTCGGTAGAGGAGAAAGTAGAGATAGCCCACCAGCTCGCGCGTCTGAAGGTGGACGTGATCGAGGCCGGGTTCCCGATCACGTCCGAGGGCGACTTCGAGTCGGTGAGCCGCATCGCATCGGAGGTCAAAGGGCCGACGATCGCCGGGCTCGCCCGGGTCCACCAGCAGGACATCGAGCGGGCGTGGGAGGCCGTTCGGTGGTCCCAGAACCCACTCATCCACACCTTCGTGGGCACGAGCGACTTGCACATAGAGCACCAGATGCGCTCTAACCCGGAGGAAATCCTCCAGCGCGCCGGCGAAGCCGTGCGGTTCGCTAAGTCCCTGTGCCCCAACGTCGAGTTCTCGCCGATGGACGCCACGAGGACGGAGATCGGCTACCTCACCGAGGTAGTCGCGGCGGCGGTCGAGGCCGGGGCGGACGTGGTCAACATCCCCGACACGGTCGGCTACACAACCCCAGTCGAGTTCTCCGTCTTCCTTCAAGAACTGCAAGAGCGGGTGCCGGGACTGAAGGAGAGGGTGCTCTCGGTTCACTGCCATGACGACCTCGGGCTCGCGGTGGCAAACTCTCTGGCGGGCGTGCAGGTCGGGGCCGGTCAGGTCGAGGTCGCGGTGAACGGAATCGGGGAGCGCGCCGGGAACGCCTCCCTCGAGGAAATCGTGATGGCGCTCGTCACACGCGCGGACCACTACAACGCCGAGGTCGGGGTGGAGACCCGCCAACTCGCGAACACGAGCCGCATGATCTCTAACATCACCGGCTACGAGGTGCCGCCGAACAAGGCCGTAGTGGGGCGCAACGCCTTCTTGCACGAGTCGGGGATCCATCAGGACGGCGTGCTGAAAGACCGACGCACGTTCGAGATCATGATGCCGAAAGACATCGGGCTCGAAGGGACGAACATCTTCCTGGGCAAGCATTCAGGCCGCCACGCTTTGAAGGACGCCCTCGAAGAGCTCGGCTACACCCTTGAAGGCGAGGTCTTGAAGAGGGCTTTCCTACGCTTCAAGGAGATAGCGGACCACAAGAAGGTCGTCACAGCGGCGGACCTAGAGGCGATCGCCGCAGACGAGGTGGGCTCCTTCGAGGGCAAGTTCGTCCTGGAGTCTTTCCG
>JALZFJ010000145.1 GCA_030867425.1 Actinomycetota bacterium
GCGAAGTCTACCGGTTTCCTCACGTAGGAGTTTGCCCCGTAGCCGTAGCCGTCCACGAGGTCCTGCTGCTCTCTGGAAGAGGTGAGGATCACCACCGGCAGGAGCCTGGTGCGCTCGTCGGCTCGCAACCGCCTCAACACCTCCAGCCCGTCTACCTTGGGCAGCTTCAGGTCCAGCAGGACGAGCTGCGGTACGTCGCTCACGTCGCGTCCCTCGTAGGCACCTTTCCCGAACAGGTAGTTCAGGGCCTCGGCCCCGTCGCGGGCCACGACGACTTTGTTGAAGCCATTGTTCTTCTTCAAGACCCTCAGGGTCAACAGCTCGTCGTCCGGGTTGTCCTCGACCAGCAGTATCGTCTTGTTTCTCATGCAACCCTCCGCTTCGCCAGGATCCTGTCGCTCTTCATCGGACCCCCGTTATCCGCCGTGGTAGTCGAGCCTCCCGTGTGCATCCTTCTCCAAAGGCAGGACCTTCGAGTCGCAGGCCGGACACCAGAACACGCCGTCGGGGAGGGGGCGCATCTCAGGGTGGCTGCACTCGCAAGCGCGGGTACCGATGGCGCCGGGGAGAGCGACTATCTGCTGGATGGGCTTCAGGACGTCTTCGCTCAAGGCGCGGCTGCACCCGTCGCAGTGGGCTAGGGTAGGGCCACGGGGATGCAGCTCGCCCGACTCGCAGGAGGGGCAGATCATGTTGTGCTCGCGGGACATCATTAGTTTCTCCCTTCGCTCTTCCGATGTCGTGCTTAGATCATGTCCCAAAAATCCCGGCTCGGCCTCATACAAATGCAGTATTTTTCGGTCCAACGACACAAACCGGGCGCCCCGATGCCTCGTCTGCAGGCCCGGCAAGAAGAAGGCGCCCAAGAACCCAAATCCCATGGGCAGGAGCATCGTGAAAGACTTGATCCTCGCCTCCTTGGGGTCGAGGGGCTCCAAGGGTTTGAAGAGAGGAGGGAGCCGGGCCAAAACCTCTGACTCCCTCTTCTTTCGGGAGTTTGCCGCCCGGGCACGTTCGAACGGCCTCGATTACGGTCAACCGATCGTCGGTTACTCGCCCGTCTTTGCCTGCCATCCTCTACTCTAACGGAGTTCGACGATGCCGTGGCGCACGGCGAACATGAGGGCCTGCAGTTGCGAGTGGGCCCCGGTCTTGTTGAGGATGTTGTGGACGTGGGTGCGCTCGGTGTCGAGGCTTATGTGCAGGCGCTCGGCAATCTCCTTGTTGCTCAGGCCGTCGGCGAGGCCTTGGAGCACCTCCCTTTCGCGCGGGGTAAGGCTTTCGGTGAGGGTCTGGGCCTTGCGCTCCTGCTCGCGGGCTTTGCTCGCCAGGCTGAGCAGCTCGACGATCTCCTCCGTCGAGAGCAACGCCTCGCCCGCGACGAGGCGCCGCACTGTGCCGACGATCTCGTCCACGTCGGCGGTCTTGTGCAGGATGCCCGCCGCGCCCGCTTCCACTGCGCGGGCGAAGTCCTTCCGATCGAGGCTACCGCTCAAGACCAGTGCCCTGAAACCGGGGTTGGCTTCGCGCAGCTCCCCTATCAGCTCCGGGCCCTCCCCGTCGGGGAGGGAGAGGTCCAACACCGCCGCGTCTACCCCGTCCTCGAGTTCGTTTAGCGTTTCGCGCGCTTCAGCCACGGTGCCCGCCTGAGCGACCACCTCGAACTCCGGCTCCCTATCGAACACCAGCGTGAGCGTCTGGCGGAACGCGGTGTGGTCTTCGACGAGCAGGATATGCTGCTCCACTGCTCCCCTTTTTGCCTGGTAGCCGGTTGCGCCACTGGCTCCCTCCGCCTTAGGCGCCCATCTACTGGACGAAGTTCTTAGCCTCTACTGTTTGCAGTTTTTCTAGTTAGCGCTTCTACCCATAACGCAGAGCGCTTTAAACCTACACCAGGGAAACGTTTTAGAGTTTCTTTTCCCTCGTTTTCCCCACCGTTGCTCCCCGCTTCGACAGCATCCAGCACTAGGAAGACACCAGCAAGGCCGCGAGAGAGGACTCTTCTATAAGAGGGAAGCTATGGCTCCTCAGATGTTGAGGAGTGACGATGGCTCTCTAGATACTCTTCTAGGTCCTGGCGCTTTATCTTTATGGAGCGGCCTAGCTTCACACTAGGAAGCTCTCCGCTCTTTATCTGCCGGTAGACCCAGCTCTTACCCATGCTTAGCTCTTGACAGACCTCAGGAATCGAGAGTAGCTCCACCCCTGCTCGGGTCGGAAGTCGTTCGAGCGGTTGGCCCTCTACAGCCTCTTCGAATTCGACGAGGGCGCTCTCTAAGGTTTCAAGAGCCCTGTGATGGTCTTCTAGAGCTTGCTTGAGCTGTCGCAGTGGTTCTGCAAACGACATAAGTAAAGGTATATCACTAATATGTAGGCTTCGCAGTGCTAAAGGTTTGCGCCTACATAGAGAGAGCGTAGGAGGGTTATGCCCCGCTGCCTCTAAGCTCGTTGCTTACCCTATTCACTTAATTGCCGACAAGAGCGTGTATTCTCGGAAGTTCGCTCACCTCACACGCTGAGGCTGAATGTCTCCGCTGCCACGGTCGGACTGGCGTAGCGAGAAGCACATCCACCCAACCGCTACCGCTAGGAGGATGCCCGCTCCCGGGAAGATGAGGAACCCCAACCCTATCACCCCTCTGACGATGAGAAGGATGGTGCCACGCGTGAACACCCGCGCCCGCAAGCTGGCGACCGCGAACATTAGCCACCTGAGGGCGAAGGTAGTGAACGACGCCAAACCACCCGCCTCCTGAGTACCGGTAGGGTTGCTCGATCACCCGAGAGTCACATGCCTGAGGTACGGGAAGGCGAAGGCCTCAAGCCAGAGGTCGCCCGAGAGCAGCAACGTGCCGAGGAACGCTATTAGACAGCCGACCAACCCTAGTGGGCCCGCAGCTTCCGACTGGTGAGCGTAAAGCTTAAATAGGCCAAGCAGTAGCAAGAAGAATGTCAAGAGCTTCAGCACGCTGTTGACCGCGACCGAGGCGCTCGGGCCAGTCTCGTCGACGAGGAAGCTGACGAGTTGGGTAAAAAGATCACCGTGGTAGTGGCAATGGCGACCATCCCGCCCAACCGGACGGGGTAGAAGACGATACAAGCACCCCTTGCTCGGAGACATAAAAAGAGTCGGGGCAATTAGAAGACCCTGGCTCCTACTCTTCGACTATAGCAACCGGATGGCCGGTTCGGAAGCCCAGAAGGATTTCAACCGTTCGGGTTGTCGGTGCCGGAGTTTTGTGGGAAGGGAAGCGAGACGCGGAAGTGTACCTTCGTGCCCTGTCCGGGCTCACTCTCTACTTCTAGCTCCCCGCCCAGGGCGTGGGCACGCTCCCGCATCCCCGTGAGCCCTAAACCTGTGTCCTTCCCCGGCTCGAAGCCGCGCCCGTCGTCTTCGACCTCAACCAAGATCTCGTCCCCCGCATACCCTAAGTTTATCCGGGCGCGCGAGGCGCCCGAGTGCCGCCGGACGTTGACCAGTGCCTCCTGAATGATGCGTAGCAGCCCGATCCCAGTGTCTCTAGGGAGTTCCGCGGGGAAGCCATCCTCCACGGCCAGCTCTAGCGCGCGCTCCGGGGCCATCTGGCGGTTCACCTCCACGAGGGTTTCGAGCGACTGGAGGAAAGATTGGCCCTCACTGCCGAGACGCAGGTCGTAGACGGCGTTGCGCAGTCCGGCCACCGCCCTCCGGAGGGCCGCTATCTCTCGATCCAACCCGACGTCTGGCCCCTCGTCGCCGGACGTCAACCGGGCGAGTTGCAAGCCCTGCAGGACGAAAGAGAGGTCTTGCATAGCCTCGTCGTGCAGGTCGCGGGCTATACGACGGCGCTCGGCCTCCCGGATCTCGCGCAAGGCCTCCTCGGCCCGCTTGCGTTGGGTTATGTCTTCGACGAAACCCTCGTAGCCCACCAGCTCATCAGCGTCGTCGCGGATGGCCCGCGCATTCGCCGAAGCCCACATCACGCTGCCGTCCTTGCGGTACATCTGCATCTCGAACCCGTATACGAAGCCCTCTCCCCGGGCCAGCTGTCCGAACTCCGCCCGGCGTTCGGAGTCCACGTATAGCTGGTCCTCGACATCGGAGATCGCCGCCAGCAACTCATCCGGAGACTCGTAGCCGAACATGCGGGCCAGCGCGGGGTTCGCCGTC
>JALZFJ010000150.1 GCA_030867425.1 Actinomycetota bacterium
ACACCGATCCGGCCGAAGGCCCGCTCGGCGGCGAGAACAAGGTGGTCGAAGCCGACGAGACGTTCATCGGCGGGAAGGCCAAGAACCGGGCCTATGCCGACCCGCCCAAGAAGGAAGCCGTTGCGACCCTTGTCGAGCGTGAAGGCTATGTGCGCTCCTATCACATCGCCAACGTCACGGCCGAAACGCTGCGGCCCATCATCGTCAAGGCCGCAAGCCGCAAGTCGCATCTGATGACGGACGAAAACCTCGCCTACACGAAGCTCGGCCGTGAGTTCTCAGGCCACAGCACCGTGAACCACTCGGCCAACGAGTATGTCCGTCTCGGCGGCTTCATCCATACGAATAGCGTCGAAGGTTACTTCTCAATCGTGAAGCGCGGCACTTATGGCGTGTATCACCACCTCTCGGAAGCGCACTTGCACCGCTACCTTGCCGAGTTCGACTTCCGCTACAACACCCGCACGGCACTCGGCATCGACGATACGGAACGCGCCGAACGCGCGATCAGGGGTGCCATTGGCAAGCGGCTTCTATATCGACAGCCTGACAGAGCCGCGTACGCTTAAGCAGCGGGCGAGACACTTTCTGCGGTGGCGAGCTAGTCGCCGTCGCCGGTCTCAGACTCCTTCTGAATAGCCTTCCAAGTCGAGGAGCGATTCCGGATGGCAAACACCGCAAGACCGAGAAATACGAACATCATCAGAATCAGGAGAGGAGCAACAAAGGACTTGGCGACATGACCCTCCGGAGTCAAATCCGTGTAAAATATCGCATTCGTCCAGATGCTTGCTGCCAAGCCGGCAAAGAACGTGGCCAGCGAAAAGTAAACAGTAGACCTGACTTAGACACCGGCTTTGGAAAACCTGTTGTAGATCAGCTTCTTACGCTGACAGACGCGGTTGTTAGCATCACACGAAACGGTTCTGGGCGGGGAGATCAGGCCGTGCTGGCGTCGCGGACGTTGGGCGGCAGCGCAATGCGAGCTGCCTTGAACAGCGGGCCGATGGTGCCAGTGGCAGGCGTGCGCAGGGTCATCTCCCGCCCGTCCTGGCTGATTGTGATCTCCTGGAGCCGATCAAGGTCGCGCAGCACGTCGCCCCACTCGGGCCGGAAGCCCACTCTCCGGCAGCGCTCGTCCAACTCCTTGCGCAGGATCAGAGCCAGGAAGGAGCAGAACACGTGACCCCGGATGGCCGCGTCTGAGGAATGGTAGATCGGTCGCGTGCGCATCAGCGCCTTGGCGGTCCGAAAGAGCTGCTCCACTTGGATCAGGTCGCGGTAGCGCAAGACGGCCTGCAGGGGCGTGATCCGGGCGTTGGTGCGCAGCACGAACAAGCCGTCGTAGCGGGCCTCGTCGGCCAGCTTGCCAGCATCGATCTCAAACGCCCGCGCGTTTGAGGTGGGGCGCAGGTAGCGGCGGTAGGCGGAGTTGCCGATCAGCGCCTTGTCGCCCCGCTTCAGCTGCTGGTCGAGGGCGGCAACAATGGCTTGACGGTCGGCTGCATCCTTGGCCGCCTCGGCTTCGTTGCGACAAACGATATAGCGCCGCCCCTCAGCTTTGACCTCCTTGACGAAGAGTTGGGTCTCCTCACCCCCGGTGCGGGGGATGCACAAGGGCGTGAACGGCCGCTGATCCGCAAGCACGACGGTGCGCACCCAGCTGTCCGTGCGCTCGCGCGCGCCCAGCACGTATTCCAGCCCACGCGCCTCGAGCGCGGCAATGGTCTCGGCGCAGATCATGCCTCGGTCGGCCACCACACAGACCCGGCCGATGGCAAAGCGGCTGCGCAGGCGATCAATGACCGGGACGAGCACGCTCACGTCGGCGGTGTTGCCCGGCCATATCTCCGAGCAGACCGGCCGGCCCGCTGCGTCGATCACCACGCCCACGATCATCTGCATCAAGTCGGGGCGGTGGTCCTTGGAGTAGCCCCGCTCGCCCAAGGTCTCCCCACCTGCGCCGGTGAATGACAGCGAGGTGGTGTCCATGAACACGACCGAGAGTTCGCTGAACAGGTCGCGCCTTTGCTCGAACAGGCGCTCCTCAATCAGGTCCTTGACCGTGCGCGGGGCAAAGGGCGTCGCGCCGCCTTGCTCGTCCGCGCCCAACTCCTCGCCCAGCCAGGCCATAGCGCGGTAGAGGTGATGGAGCGCCAATCCGTCCACGCCAGGGATGTCATAGTCGGCCAGCCACTTCTCGCAGGCCCGGTCCGAGCCGGAAACCATGATCCGGTGCAGTACGGTCGCGAAGACGGCGCGCTCGAGCGGGAACTCGAAGCCTCGCCCGGCCAGCAGATCCTCGATGACCGCACGACAGCCGGTCTCCTTCCATAGCCGCCCGAACAGCAGGGGCGCGCCGATGCGCTTGCAGGCAAGCCGCTCAGGCTTGCCGGCCTCGATCTGCGAGAGCACCACGGCCCGCTCGGCGTAACGGGCGACGGAGCTAGCCAGGCGCTCGAGGGCGCCGGAGGCGGTGACGGCCTCTTTGCGGCCGAGGTTCTTAATAATGCGCTGTTTGGCGCGGCCGTCCTCGCGCACAGTCTCGACGAGATAGAGGTAGGTGTAGCCGTTGATGCGCTTCTCGCGGACGAACATGCCCAATTAGCAGCTGGTCTGGCCGGGGTTCGTCAAGGAAAATCAGCGCAACTGGCGCAGAATTTAGCATCACAGCTCTTCGCCGCCGCTGTGCGGCCCTAAGTAAATCAAGGGCTTACCCGCCGGATGACGCCCAAATCAGCTCGTCACTGTTCAAGTCGAGTCTGGTTGTGGTGCCCACTCCCCGGCGAGCCAGCGGGACCGAGTCCCAACGCGACCTAGTCGCTGTTCGCCGGAAATCGCTCTAGGAACGTGGCGAGGCCCATGACGAGGATGGTGACGAGGAAGGTGTATTTGCGGCCGATCCGGTCTCCCGATCGCCCGAAGACGGGCGCGCCTAAGGGCCGCACGATGAAGCCCGCAGCGAACGCAAGCAGGGCAAAATCAGGTCTGTGGTAGGGTCGGCTTTGGAGAAGAACGGCTGAGCGACGACGCCTGCGAGCGATCCGAACGGGATGAAGTCGTACCACTCGAACGCCGTGCCTCGGGCTTGGCGCCGGCTGTCCGATCGGACAATGCCGTCCGGCCGTTTCCCCTCGGCACCTCACCATCATACGGTCCGCTGATGTCCGAGAATCTCACCGCGCCGAAACTTGCTTTCCCGTTCGCGCGGCCTCCCGGCCCCGGCGAGGCGCTCCAGGTCGCGCCCGGTATCCTCTGGGTCCGTCTGGCCCTGCCGTTTCGCCTGGACCACGTCAACGTCTATCTGATCGACGACGAAGGTGGCTGGGCCGTCCTCGACACGGGCCTCGGCGACCTGCCGACCCGTGCGGCTTGGGAAGCGCTTCTGGCTGGTCCGCTCGCCGGCAGGCCGCTCACACGCCTCGTCGTCACGCATTACCACCCGGACCATGTCGGGTCGGCCGGCTGGCTCGTGGAGCGCTTTGGCCTGCGGCTTTACATGACCGCAACCGAGTACCTCGTGAGCCTCAACCTGCACCTTGACCCGGGGGCACTCGAAGCCGAACCGTTCCGGCGCTTCTATCTCGAGCATGGCCTGGACCCGGGTACGACCGAGCAGGTCGTCACCCGGGGCCATCAGTATCTCAAGATGGCGACGGGTCTGCCCCCGAGCATTCGCCGGCTCGTGGCCGGAGACAAGCTCAGGATCGGCCGCCGCGAATTCGAGGTGTTGACGGGTGGCGGGCATGCGCCCGAGCAGATCATGCTGCTCTCCCATGCCGACGGTATTTTCTTCTCGTCCGATCAGGTCCTCGCGAAGATCTCGCCGAACGTCAGCGTGTCGGCGATCGACCCCGAGGGCGATCCGCTCGGGCTCTATTTGCGCTCGCTCGATGCCCTGCGGTCCGCCGTGCCTGGTGACGTGTTGGTGCTGCCAGGGCACAATCTGCCGTTCCGTGGTCTGCACGATCGCATCACGGAGCTGGAGGAGCACCACGAACTGCGCTGCGCCGAGATCCTCAAAGCCTGTCGGGATGAGCCGAAATCCGCAGCGGAGCTTGTGCCTGTGCTCTTCCATCGGCCGCTGGACCCGCACCAGATGGGTTTTGCCTTCAGCGAAGTGCTGGCGCATGTGAACCACATGTGGCGGCAGGGTCGGCTGAAGCTGATCGAGCAGCCGGACGGGATCGTGCGCTCCGTCGCGTGTTGAAGCGC
>JALZFJ010000159.1 GCA_030867425.1 Actinomycetota bacterium
CCCCGATAGGGGCTTCAGGTTCTCGACTTATGCAACGTGGTGGATAAGGCAGGCGGTGCAGAGGGCTGTAGCGGACAAGGGCAGGACCATAAGGGTCCCCGTGCACATGACCGAGAAGATAAGGAAGATGGCCAGGACGTACAATGAGCTCTCCGTCGAGCTCGAGCGGGAGCCCACGGACGACGAGGTCGCCGAGCGCCTCGGTTGGACGGTTGGGGAGGTGCTTGATGTCAAGGACGCCATGCCGGACGCCACGAGCCTCAACCAGCCTTTGGGGGCTGAGAAGGACGCTTCGGAGGTCGGTGAATTCGTCGAGGACGAGCTGGCTTCTGACACGCCGGGCGAGGTGATGCGGGAGATGGAGACAGAGCACCTCAAGGAGGCCATAGAGCGCCTGCCCGAGCGCAACCGGTACGTCTTGGTTCGACGCTACGGCCTCGACGACCGCGCCCCGGCCACTCTCGCCCAGCTGAGCGACGAGCTGGGCGTCTCTAGGGAGCGGGTCAGGCAGCTTCAGCGCGAGGCGGAGCGGATGCTCAAGAGCGGCGAGTACGGCAGGTCGCTGGGCAGCATCGTGGCTGCCTAGAGCGACACAACGTCCACCACGAAGAGGGAGCCTGAACTTCGGGCTCCCTCTTCTTTGGTCGCAGCCCGAGGGTGCGGGGCGAGGTAGGGCGGTTACCCCGAACCGAGGACAGCCTTCAGTTCCGCCACGGCTTCCTCCGGTCCGGAGAACTCGGGCCTATCCAGGGTCTAGATCGTGCGGACCAGGTCGTCGGGGGCGCCGTTGCTCTCGGCGGCGATGGCTAGTTCTTCCTTGATGGCCGGGTAGTCGACGCCTTTCAGGTACTCCCGGGCGTCTTCAGGATCAAAGTCCACAGCGACTTCCTCTTGGAATGGGTTCTCGGGTTTCTCCGGCACGGTTCGCGCTCTCCCGTGGCCTCGACCAACGCCGCGATCCGTCGCTCGCCAAAGTCTCTCGTCATGGAGACACCCTTTCCTCGTTCTTCTTAGCACGGTCAGCGGGCTGTTTGCACACTCCTCGTCTCGGGTAACCACGAGCAGGAGACAGGGTAAGCATATCGCTACAGGAGGAGAAGGGATGGATCCGGGAGAACAGACCACGGGCACCCGCGACGAGCACTACAACCTAGTAAGCGTGCTCTACCACGCCTTGCACGGCGTGGAGACCACGGAGGCGTACATCCTCGACGCCGAGGCAGCGGGCGACGAACGGCTCGCCGACTTCTTCAGGGAGGCACAGGCGACGCAAAGAGAGCTCGCCGAGCGAGCCAAGGGGATGCTGGGTATCGTCAAGGAAGCACCTTCTGTCGGAGATGTCACGGGGGCAGCGGGCGGAGCGGCCATGCTAGACGATACAGTACCGCACGAGAGCGAAGTCCCGCCGGACACCGAGCCGGTGGACGTACGCGGAAGGGCCGCGCCCGGGGTAGGACTCCCATCGGAGGACGTGTCTTCGCCGCGCTCCTCGCCGGAAGGAGCTGTACCGGGGGACGTGGAGAGGGGGACGTCGCCGGACGAGCCGCCCCCTCCTACCGACGTGCCCACGGACGCTCGAGTAGGATTCCCACCCGAGCGCACGGCTGGCAAGACCACGCCAGGCACCTCACCGCTGGAGAACGAGGTTCCGGAGGGCACCACGCCCCAAGCCCCGCCTGGGGACGTGCAGAGGGGAACCTCGCCGGAGCGCTCGTCGGGGGAGCTCTCGGACACGGAAGTCGGCGAGGTGCCGCCCGATAGGGCACCCGAAGGGGAGACCCTGGGCGAACCTGGCCGTGCCACGCGCGAGCAGCAAACGGCTGGGCGGACCGGAGGAGAGCAAGAAAAGGTAGACAAAGGCCTGATAGATAGGGCCAAGGACAGGCTGACTAGCCGAGGAGAAGAGTCCGACAAACGGTAGTCGAAGAAACTGTAAAGGGTAGGGCCGGGGCTTCTATACCCCGGCCTTTTTGCGTTCCCGGAATCTCGTTCGCTCCTGGTAGACTGCCCCGGTGGCATCGGATCTTCTCAAGCCCGGTCTCAAGCTCCTCTTCTGTGGGTACAACCCGTCGCTCAGGTCGGGCCTGAGCGGACACCACTACGCCCACCCCGGCAACCGCTTCTGGCGCGTCCTCTACGCCGCCGGCGTCACCGACCGGATGTACCTGCCGGAGGACGACGGGCGGTTGCTCGATCTCGGTATCGGCTTCACCAACCTTGCCTCCCGGCCCACGCGGAGGGCCGACGAGTTGAGGCGCGAGGAGATCCGGGCCGGCGCGGCTGCGCTTCTCGCGAAGCTCGAACGCTACAAGCCCTGGGCCGTCGCCTACACCGGCATCGGTGTCTACCGCTGGTTCCGCGCGACGTCGAAGGTAGGGTGGGGCGTGCAGGAAGACGCAGCCGTGCCGGGGGTTGCGGACGTGGTCGTGCCGTCGCCCTCGGGCTTAAACCGGATGAGCTTCGAGGAGCTGGTCGACCACTACGGCGTGCTTACGTCGTTCCTGGAGTAAGGACGGCGGCTCAGCCGATGCTCTACTTCTGGCCGAGCAGCACGGCGACGCGTCGCCCCACTGGCTCGCCTACTTCACGGTCACCTCGTGCGACGACGCCCTCGCGAGGGTGCAGGAACTAGGCGGCGGGGCGCTGGCCCGACCTATCGACCTCCAGGCCGGCCGGATCGCGGTAGTGAGCGACCCCCAGGGCGCAGCGTTCGCCTTCTTCGAGGGTGAGACGGACGACTGATAACGCGGAGCGGCTCGCCGACTACCCGGAGCCGCCGGGCGAAGATACTTCATATGCTTCGAACTCGGGACCTAGCGAGGCAGAGAAGATGGTGTTCAAGGCCCGCTCGCCGCCGGCCTCCGGGACGAGGAAGTTCGGCTGGCTTTTGTCCAGGATGATGAACGGGACGGGTCGGGCCTGGACGACGCGGTCCTCGTACAGGGTAACGTCGACGAAGATGCCGGTCGAGGTCTCCTCCGACCAGGACTGGTCGAAGAGGAAGTTGCCTGTGCCGTAGAAGATCGGCTTCCCCCCGTACATCTCTATGCCTTTGGGCCAGTGGGCATGGTCCCCGACGACGAGGTCGGCCCCCGCGTCTATGGCCGCGTGCGCGAGCTCGACCTGTCCCAGCTCGGGCGTCGCGAGGTACTCAACCCCCCAGTGCGGCATCACGACGACGAGGTCCACCGTGGGCCGCAACCGTCGTATGTCCTCCCTCATGACGTTCTCTTGAAGGGGCGCCGTACCGGGGACATTCTCCGTTGCCCAGGCCCACTCGTAGGACGGCACGTTCTGATACGAGAGGACGCCCACCCTCGTACCGCCGACGTCGAAGATCATGGGCTCGCGGGCTGCCGAGAGATCCATACCAGCCCCGGCATGGGAGATGCCGGCGTTTTCCAGGTGCCCTAAAGTCTCCTCAAGCCCGGGAACCCCTGCGTCCAGGATGTGGTTGTTCGCCAAGGTCACGCCGTCTATTCCTGCTCGGTTCAGTATAGGCAGCAGCCGGAGGTCGCCGGTGAAGGTCGGCTCGTCAGGGTGCCAGATCGCATCCTCCACCACCGGGTTCTCGAAGTTCGCCAGCGCGAGGTCGGCGCCCTCCAGGTATTCCCGGACCTCTCCCGCTTCCCCTTGGCGCTCGGCCGCGAACTGGTGGATGACCCCGAACTCCGAGGCCGAACTGGGCTCGGGCACGCGTTCGGTGATGGCCGCGTAGCCCCCGCTGAGCGGGAAGTCCAGCCCCATGTTCTGTTGGATAACCACGTAGTTCTGCCCGCGGTCCAGGACTATATCCCCGGCCACCACCACGCGCCGCAGCTCCTCAGGGTCCGGGCCCGTCGCGGCGCCGAGCCTGAGGTAGTAACCCTCCGGGTTCGCCGCGCCCGGTTCCAGGAGGAACTCGCCGTCCACCGCCAAGGCCTTGACCCTAGGCTCGATCTCCTCCCAGGGCACGAGCCCGACCGACTCCGGGGTTCGGCTGACATGGTCCACGACCTCCCCGGCCGAGTCGAAGCCCTCGAAATCGGAGCGGTCGAGCAAGTCCCCTGCCGCCTCCTGAAACTCTTGTGGGACTGCTAAATCCCTGGTCTGCGATAGCTCTTCCGTGCTCACGTCCTCTCGGTTCGAGGTAAGGTGAGCGATGGGAACTAGTGAAGCCTGAGGCTCGGATCTAGCCTCTTCTGAAGGCTCCCGAACGTCTTCGGATCGGGTTTCGTTGGCCTGATCTTCGTTCTGCTCGGAAGCGCACGAGAGCGATGGCAGGACCAGGAGAGTGAAGGCAAAGGTTATTACCGTCGGTACGCAAATTACCCGATTCATATACTGATCTCCCCCTGTCACCGAAGTCGCTTTCTCCAACTTTACCAGGAGCGGCCAAAGCTCTCACTCGGCGCGTGCAGGGTATTACGCGGTACGATACCGTTCTCGCCTCGGCTCTCTGCAGGTGCTAGCCGTGAAACGGAAGTACGTCTTGGAGGAGGCCAAGCGGCCTGGCTGTCCTGCGAGATAGAGGTCCGCACGTACAACACGAACTTTCTCGTGCATACGTCGTCCGACGAGCAGGACTTCGACCGGACCTCGACGCCCTGTGGGAGCGACGGCCGGTTCGTACGCCGGGCTCTTATCGAACGGGGCGCGCCGTGGCGACCACCCCACGGGCAGGGGTAGAATGGCTCCGGCTCACGGAATGGACGGATGTTAAGGGATTGCTGGAGGCGCTGCTCACCGCCATAGCCGGTTTCTTATGCGGCTTTAGCAGCACCCTGGCAAGCAACGGTCGGGCACGCTTGGTCGGGCGGGAGCCGCCCCGGCTCGTACACCGATCCCAAGGGCCCTGATGCCTCGGCGGAGATGGTTCGGTTCTTCAAGCAGCACCGGCAGCCGACGGAGCGGACGACCGACTGATCGGCGCGGGCGCTCAGGACAAGCGCTGCACAGGATCAGCCGCTCGGCTTACTGGAGGGGCAGCGGGGGTTCGAGCCATGCCGGGTCGCTGCTCACCTCCAGTTCGGAGACCCACTTGACCCAGCTGTACCCGCGATAGCCCGGAGCGACGAGCCTCAAGGGGAAGCCGTGCCCGGCGGAGAGCGTTTCGTCCTCGACGTGGGTGGCCAGGAGGAGGTTGCCCGCCTCTTTGAGCGGGAAGCGGCGGGCGTAACCGGTCGAGGAGCGAAAAAGGAGGCTGCGCGCCCCGTCCTTGATCCCGGCCTCCTCCAGCAACTCATCTACCCCCACCCCGCTCCAGCGCTGGACCGTGTACCAGCCGCCGGTGCAATCTAGCGTGGCCTCCCGGATGGTGTCGCCGAGGGCTCGAACCTCTTCGTAGGAGAGGTCGGTCTGGCGTTCGACCTCGCCTCGGACCTCGAGTTGCCAGAGGTCCGCCTTGATCCGAGGTACAGGGTCGCTGAGCCAGTTGGTGAAGGGGTGGTTGTTGCCGGCGAAGCTCGCCTCCTCGCGCGAGCCGGTGAAGCGGCGGCTCGACCCGGACGGCGCGACGAGCGCCGAAAGGGCCTCTTGGGTGCCCCAGGCGACGAAGCCGACCGCGAGCAGTGCCAGCAACCTGAGCGTCGCCCGTCGGCCGATCAGGTCCGTCCTGCTCGGTCGTGGCCAGCGCACGAAGGTATGAACCAGGAACAGCGGGATCAGGAGCACCGAAAGCGCGACGTGCAGGCTCAAGCCTGTCCAGCTCCCGAAGACAGGCACCGGGATGCGCGGCAGCCACCCGATAGCCCAGAACAACCCCGTCGCGAGTGATCCGAGGAAGAGTACGCCCCCGACCGCTGAGAGCCCCGTACCGACGCTCAAACCCCGGCGGCGGTAGGACCGCACCGACATGCCGACTTTCCAGGCCAGGAGCACGACCAGGGCGAGGCCGCCGGCGCGGTGAAGCCAGAAGGCCCACCGGCCGCCCGGTTCCCCGACCAGGAAGCTGTCGATACCGCTCGCCAACTCCAACACCAGCAAGAGCAGGATAGCGATGTTGACCGCCCGAGCGTTCATTGCGGCGAGTTTACCCCTTCGCGGCAAGCCCCGAGACCACCCTCGCAGCTACGCATCTACTCGCGATCTTCTCACAGCTTTGTGCGGTGATGTCGAGCTCCCTGGTCGGCATAGATTCGCCCCGCCGCTTTGGTTTAGGAGGCTGCTTCGGTAAGAGGGGTTCGACTACGGTCCAAAGTTCGTCAGTTACGAGAGGTTTCGGTATGGGTGCCGGATACTCGATCACGGGTTTTGTTAGGGACACTTAGTGAGAGGCTTCAGAAGGCGTAGTTTTTGGCGGGTAATTATAGAGAGTGCTCTGCTGCCCGTAAGTTAGATTTTCGTCGGTAGATATAGCCTATCTACTTCCAATCGCCGACCAAGATGAACGGCCCCCAATAGTAGAGGTGATCGAAGGGCTTGATCTCGTAGTCGGGACTCAACGTAGATTCTACTTCCCTTTGCAATGAAGTGAGCTTTCTGGTAATTCGCACCTCAAGGGCCTGCGCTTGCTTACCAGTAGTGTCGGCGATCCTATGACGGACATTGCTATAAGCTGCGATGGCCGGCTCTAGGTCACCGGCTAAAGCTTGAGCGTCCGCCCGATCTAGTTCGAGAGCAGCGACTGCGTCGGGCTCCGCTGCCGCTAGGCGCTCATCGTAATATTCGAAGACCTGCTGCGCCGTCAAGCCTTTCACGTACCGTTGAGCTTCCCGCAATGCTTCTGCCTTGGTCAACTGCATGTCACCTCCATTGGAGCGACTGCGCAAGCACTGATAGAAGCGCTCCATGAGCATCCGAGTGGATACGTCAGCTACGGCCCACAAGCTAACTACCACGGAAGGAGCGCCGGCGTAGATGAGAGAGCGAGTCAAGCCGAGCAACTCGTCACCAGGCCGGCGCTCGTTGATACCAGTTTCGCAAGCGCTGAGGGTCAGCAACGTGACTCGCATCTCTAGCCGTAGGAGTTCTTGGGCTGTTAAAACGTCGGTAGGGCTAGCAGAGTTGCTCTGCGTTTCGGTCCGTTCTGCTGCCAGAACGATGCCCGACTCTAGGGGTTTTGATTCATTAAAGTGACCATGACAGGCGAAGTGTACGATGTCGAGGTCGTCGCCTGCTTCTACAAAGGTGGTCCTGACTGCTCGCTTGGTTGCCCGATTACCCAAGTAAGGCGTCGTCCCGAACAGGTGTGCCACGTTACGAGCTTCTTCACGGGCGTGCGAAAGATCATTGTCAGAATCCCCAAATACAGCGGCAGTCTCACGCCGATCTTTGCGTTTGGCGTGGCAGTACCTCATAACTGAGGCGCTGGGCGTATAGCAAACTGGGTTCCGATCAATGAGGTGGCATCCCTTTATTTTGAGTGCGTGCAGAGGAACATAATGGAGGATATCGTGCGGGACGAACCAGACCGTGTCGCCTTCGTCGCTCCAGGAGGCGAGAGGCCCCACGAGTTGATCGAACTCCTGGTGCCACTCGTCCTGGTTCAAGTCGCTTACGTCGCTCCTACCTTGTCCTCCTCCAAAGTTCTCAACAACGAATCGTCGCATCTGAGAAACGGGTATCGGAAGCTCGTATGACTCGGGAGCATCAAAGTCCTCGCGCGTTATCAGAAGCAAGGTGCTATCTTCGGTTGTGAAGTACTCGGCAAGGATCACCCGTCCCACAGGCACCAGCCCCCCTTCGACTACCCTATACCATCTCTAATTCCTCAGTAATTCCGCAATATCGAGCGTAGGGAAGAGTAGCTCGCAGGAACAGCTTGGCGAAGCTCCACGTACTCGGCCCCTTTGCTGCTCTCCTCGCGGATTTCGTCCCATATTTCGTTCAATTTGTTCTCTATCTCATGAATCTCTTGTCCCCATAGGTACTGCTGCTCAGCAGCCTCTGCAGTGTGAAGTGCTCGAAAAGCCCTGAGACTCCGCAGCACGCTTGCTTCTTCATCTAAGAGTTCGGCCGAGATGCCTCTGGGTTTGATATCGGTGGTCGCCAACTGCTCTACAAAGGTTCGAGACTTTGCGAGCTCGATGTAAGCGAACGTTTCTCTCAAGGCTCGGTTTCTCTCTTCCGCGGAGTCGCTCTGCCGGGCACGCGATAGCAGTAATAGAGCCATGCTTTCGTACGGGTCCGCCTTTCGTGCCAAGAGGGTGATCTTCAACGACTCCGGCAGGTACTGGGATCGCAGGTTCTCTATCGTGCGAATGCACTCTTCAAGCTGATCCTTGCAGTCCTCCGGGCGTCCTTCGGCTTCCGCGATTAAGGCGAGCTTGTAGAGGGCTTGCCACCGCGTCTCGGGGGTCAAGTACTCTTGCGCCAATTTGGCAGCAGTCTTGAAAAAGTCGGCCGCACGGCGCATGTTACCCTTGGCTCTGTAGGCTTCGCCCAAGTATAGGTAGTGGGATGCTGCGTGATGCCGTAGATTCGGTACGCTTGTCAGTAGGAGTGCCGTCCGAAGTAGAGGCAGAGCCTGTTCGGCCTTATCTTGCAGGATCAAGGTCAGACCCTGTTCTAAGTAGACGTCCGACTCCCGATCCCTCTCAGAGAGATCGGTCAAGGCACCTAGCGCCTCATTATAGGACCTTAAGGCACTGGAGTAATCTCCCCTATCCCGCTGTACATTGCCCAAGCCCGTATAGTTAATTGCCAATTCCTGTGTTCTACTGAGTTCTTCGTCCAAGGCGATCGCTTCGCGGAAAGAGGTCTCCGCAAGCTCGTGTTCGCCCAGATCGGCGTACACCAAGGCCCGATTAGAGCATAATCGAGACAACTCCTCCTTGGTAGTGTAGGCGTCCTGGTCCAAGCTTGCGAGGAGTTCCTCAGCTATTGAGAATTGGGTCAAGGCACTACTGTAGTCTGCCCCTCTCGCGTATACCCAACCTAGCTCCCGTTACATGCCAGGTCCATATACAGGGTCGATGCCAGCGGGCATACCGTCCATGACCAAGGGTAGCGCCCGCAAGTAGCTGTCGACAGCCTCCTGCCAGAGGCCAACCCACATGCAGATCTTGCCTCTAGTCTCCCAGGTTTGAAACAAGAACTGGTGTCTCTCGTCGTCATCAGGTAAATGTTGCACCGCTTCTAGCATCACGCTTATGAAGTCCAGCGCTTCCTTGTAAAAGCCTTCGCGGTGGAGATTACTCGCAAGTACGCCCAACTCTATAACGAAAGCGCGGTCGACTTGATTGTTCCTCTTCAACTCCTCTAATCTTTGCCGATACCCCATAGACGACGGGGGTTCGTAGAAGCGCTGGGGTAGTCCAGTCGGGCCGATGCGCTGCTGCAGGATTTCGGCGGGCAGATAACGACGCTCGGTTCTGTGCTGGTATTGCAACTCGTAGTCGTGACCATTGTACCGAAAGACGTTAACAGCGAAGCGCTGTGGGCCCCAACGCGGAGAACTCTCGTAGGGGCTACTCCACACGACTATCTCGTCCAGCCCATCACCATCTAATTCTTTTGTCTCCATAAACCCTTGATGAAACCTGAGGTTAGGGAATAAAGACGTAACCGAGGTTCCGTCGAACTGCACAACATATAATGTCAGCCATAGGCCGAACTCGGCCTGCCAGCGAATCACGATCTCGGGAACACCGTCTCGGTTGATGTCCCAGATCGCCAACTCCCGCAACCCCTTCTCGCAGGAAATAAGCGTCCTTACGCCCACCTGACCATCATCGCGTTTGCGAACGATGCCGCACATCGCCGGCCCCCCATACTCCGGAATGCCCACGGTAAAACAAAGCTCCCTTCGTCCATCGCCGTCTAGGTCGGCCCATGCCGAGCCTCTGGCTAGCAAGCGGACACGACTCATATCGTAGTTCCAGCCCCTCGCTTGCACTTCCTGTGCAAGAAGCTGCTGTGCAGTATGGATGAGGTAAGCATCGAACTCAGGTCCTACCTCGGTCACCGAACCCCCTAATTGCGTTGGGACAACGTACTATAGAGGTTACCAAGCTGTTAATTAGTAGTGCGACGATGTGCCGTCCTGTATCTTGAAGTTTCGAAGATTTGCTGGATGCGAGGATCGAGGACGAGGACCTGGATGGCGCGAATGAGTCCGCAGAGCTACGTGAGGTCCTCGAACACTTGCATATCCTCAGCCTCGAAACAAGCGAGGCTCGCCTCCGACCGTAGATCCTTACGGTGGTCGAGGCGGCGCGAAGGTCCTCCTCGTGATAGTGGCGATCGCAGGCCTACTGTATCCGAAACCAGGGTCGAGGCACGGTCTGACTACGGTCTTGGTACGGTGCAAACCGGGGTTTCAAGGTACTAAAAAGGTACCGTGGAGGTACCGCCGGAGGGGATTTCTGAGCGCTTGATACCCTTTGCCCCGATGGTGCAGCAGGCCGGTTCGAGGCATGTGACGGGGTAGCTGAAGGGCACGACGTACGTGAAGCGCACCACCCTTACCGAGCCTATGCTCGTGGAGGACGTCCCTAGCTGCTTGCAATGTAGCGAGCCGATCTTCGACGCACGGAGTGGCTAGCGCTTCTGCACCCCCGCTGCCGGCGTCGCGGGAGTAAAACCTCTACGCGCGTAGAAGGCGGCGAGGCGTCCCTAATGCCGTGATCGAGGTGGCGAGTTCCAAGCATGGGCAAAAGTAGGGCAAACGTACTCGCAAACCGGGCTTTCGATGCACTAGGGATGTGCAGTCGAGGTACTCTGAAAGGCGTTTTTGAGATTCTTCACCTCCACGCCCGGCATGTTTTTGGACAAGGCGGTTTTGTTCACACAACCGTGACCACTATACTCTCCTCGGCCAGGGGTAAGGACATTTTGCGCGGGAAAGCGAGCGCTTATACCGGCTGTCTTCCGATTAGGTGTCTAGTGGCACCGCCTCAAAGAGGGATTGGCGACGCAAACGGGGCGGTAAACTTCCATCAGGACGCGTCTGAGATGTCGAAGGCGAGCTTCCGGTCCATCTCGCCTTCGAGGCCTTTCCGTATGCGGATGGTGCAGGTGCCGCTGCGGCAGTCATAAGGAAGGCGCGGGCCGGCTTCTTCGGCTTGCGCCTTATGAGTCTTCGCCGTTCTCTCTCCTGCGAGGGAGGCACCGATCTGGGTGCCGAAAACGCTATGAAACGTGGGGCCGTAGCATGAGATATTATCCTCGTTATCGCCGGAAGGGAAAGGTGTTCGGCTACATCTTAGGAGGTGAGATGCAAACCGAGCGCGGAGCACAGGAGAACGCGGTGCGGGCGTTGCCGGAGGATACCCTGTGGGTCCGGTTCGTCTTCGTGGACCACGCGGGCATCCCGAAAACCAAGGCCGTGCACCGGGACGCTTTCGCCAGGAGGGCTGAGGCCGGGGTAGGGCTGGCCAAGGGGGTCTTGGCCCTGGACCCGAGCGGAGCATTACACCCGGCCTCTGGTCTGAGCCCCGTGGGGGAGGTCCGCCTCGTGCCGGACCTCTCGAGCCTCACCCCGCTCCCGTTCGCCCGTGGTCAGGCGATGGTCGCCTGCGACATGACGGAGCCCGACGGACGCACGCCCTGGGAGGGGTGCCCACGCGGCGCCCTGCGCCGGGTACTCCAGCGGCTCGCGGAGAGGGGTTACAGGTCCGTCGCCTCCTACGAGGCCGAGTTCTACCTGCGTGGACCCGACGGTCCCCTGGACAGGACCCCATATGCGGCCAGCTTCGCCCTTACCTCGGCGGCCGACTTCGTCGCCGAGCTGGCCGAGACGCTCGAAGGGATGGGCATCCGGCCGGAGCAGTGCCATGCGGAGGTGGGACACGGGAACCTGGAGCTCTCCGTGAACGAGGCGGAAGCCCTGGCCGCGGCGGATCGGCGCGTGCTGGTGTTAGAGGCGATCCGGGGCGTGGCCCACCGGATGGGCCTCGAGACCACGATGGCCCCGAAGCCGTACCTGGATCAGGCCGGCAACGGCCACCACCTGCACTTGAGCCTCTACGCCCTGGAGGACGAGACCCCGGTGCTCTTCGACGCCTCGGGAGCGTTGAGCGGGCCCGGGTCGGGGTTCGTCGCCGGTATCCTGGAACATCTGCACGCCGTCATGGCGTTAACCGCCCCGACCCCCAACTCCTACCAGCGCATCGGCCCCGGCTTGTGGTCTTCGGCTTACGCCGCTTACGGCCTCGACAACCGGGAGGCCGCCGTGCGGCTCGCTTCCCCCGTAGCAGGCGCGGAGCCTGCGACCGCCAACATCGAGCTGAAGCCGGTGGACGTGACGGCAAACCCGTACCTGGCCCTGGCGGCGGTCCTGGCCGCCGGGATGGACGGGATGGAGCGCGGGTTGGATCCCGGCGAGCCGACCATGGTGGACCCGGCCACGTTGAGCGAAGACGAGCGCGCCTCCCGCGGCATCCGCCCGCTCCCCGCCTCCCTGGACGAAGCCCTGGACGCGTTGGAGAAGGACGACGTCCTCCTCGAGGCGCTGGGGGAACCGCTCGTGCGCACCCACCTCGCCGTAGCTCGCGCCCAGGCCGAAATCGCCAAGGGACTCGCGCCGGAGGAGGTGGCGGCAGCGGCGGCGGTCAACTACTGAAGAGCTCGCCGACGAAACAGCTCGTCCCATCTTTGGCACAACGCCACGTTTTTCGTTCTCGTCGACGTAGGCCCGCCACGTATTTGGCGTCTGGCCGCTCAATTTCCATCGAGTTCCCAATGCTGGATGTTGGGCATCCTCCCTTTAGAATCTCGAATCTTTTCCAGTACACGATCCTTGCGGTATATCAAGAACTCCGCTGCCGCGGTACACTCGTCGGCAGTAATGCCGTCCGGGTGGATGACCATCCGAC
>JALZFJ010000197.1 GCA_030867425.1 Actinomycetota bacterium
CATACGTTGCCGACAGGCCGCAAACCTAAACATAAGGCCGAAGCCCCGCTAGAGGAGCCCGGCCCTTGCTTATTCACCGGGTTGCTGACAAGGTGGCTTCTCGGAAGTCCGCTCGTATTAGGTAGAGTCCACTGCTACCCGCTCGAAGCGCACCTCCTCCTGTGCGCCGTCGGTCAGCAGGGTGCGGAAGCACACCTCAGCTTGTTTTGTACTTTTGAAACCCGGTGCCCAGGGTCAGTCCGGCAATCCCGGCCTCCGAAACCTCTCTTCCGGGGATCGTGCCACCAAGGTCGCAGACCAGCACGGTGCGCGCAGCGTGAATCGCGTTCAGGGTGTCCGGCCAGTTCCTCATCGGAGCATTTTCGGCCGGAGTGGTGATAAGCTACCCTACGCCCAAGAGCGGCGTTTCAAAGGAGGAGACGCCTAGGTTTCAAAGAAGGAGACGCTTAGAACTCTCGATACAGAGCGTTGCGAGCTAGACGTCTGGACAGAGAGAAAGTCGATGCTGCGTAGTAAGAGGAGCGAGATTGACATGGATGCTTTGGTAGGCACCCCTTATTTGTTAATTGATGGCGCGAGAATGGAAAGGAACATCCGAGGAATGGCCGACGTCGCCAGGAGGGCAGGCGTAAGCCTCAGACCTCACATTAAAACGCATAAGAGTCCTTTTATAGCGAAGAAGCAGCTGGAGGCAGGAGCCGTGGGCATCACTGCGGCGAAGGTGTCAGAAGCCGAGGTCATGGTCGACGCGGGCATTCGCGATGTCTTTATCGCCTACCCGGTGGTGACGGAACCGCGAGTTCAGCAGGCGATAGAGTTGAGCAAGCGGACAGACCTCACCGTCGGGGTGGACAGCCTGGAAGGAGCAAAGAGGTTGGCCGAAGCTGCAAGAGAGGAAGACGTTGCTCTCGACGTGAGGCTAGAGATCGACACCGGGCTCAGGAGGACGGGCGTCCCGTACGATGACGCTGTCAAAGTGGCTTACCAGATAGACAGGCTGCAGGGTCTCAATCTCACTGGCATCTACACCTACCGTGGCGCGGTGCTCGGAGGTTCAAAGACGCTCGACCTCAAAGCGGCAGGTGAAGAAGAGGGAAAACTTATGGTTTCTCTAGCTGACCGGATCAGGGAGCAAGGCGTGGGAGTCGAAGACGTCAGCGTGGGTTCCACCCCGACGGTCGAGTATGTAGCCGAGGTAGAGGGGGTGACGGAGATCCGTCCGGGCACATACGTTTTCTATGACAGGATGCAGGACCGACTGGACGCCTGCTCGATCGAGGACTGCGCCGCAACGGTTATCACCTCTATAGTGAGCAGGCCTCACGAGGATGTGGCCATGATAGACGGAGGAAGCAAGACCTTCGCCACCGACGTATTACCAGACGAGCCGCCCATAAACCTAAGGGGATACGGGCAGGTTATGGGCAGTCCTGAGATCGTCCTCGAAAGTCTCTGGGAAGAGCACGGGAGGCTCGCGGTAAGCGGCGAACACGACTTTGGAGTGGGCGACCGCGTCCAGATCGTACCCAACCATATCTGCAGCACCGTGAACCTCCACAACAAGGTCTACCTGCTTAACGAAGATAGCACCGTACAGGCACTCGAAGTAGCAGCCCGGGGGAAAGTACGGTAAAAGCGACACCGCAGCTAACCTGTCTTCCGATGGTACAAGGCGAAAAACAGTAGAACGGTCGAGGAGCTGATCTGCCATGGCCGACCACATGTTGCAAGAAATACAGGAGCAACCCGATGTCTTGCAGAGAATCCTGGACACGGAGTGGGAAGCGGTGCTCGCCGCGGCGCGCGTGTTAAGAGAGAGGGATGTACGGTACGTCGTGGTGGCGGCCCGGGGTACCTCCGACAACGCCGCCGTGTACGCTAAGTATCTTTTTGAGGTGTTGTTAGGGATGCCCGTGTCCCTGGCCTCTCCTTCCGTGTTTACGCGCTACCAGAGCGAGATGAAGCTCCACAACGGGTTGGTGATCGGCATAAGCCAGTCCGGGGAAAGCACGGACGTGCTCGAACCTGTTCGCCGGGGAGGCAACACTGCTGCCGGTACCCTGGCAATTACGAACGATGAGACCTCTTCCATGGCGCAAGCTTCAGAGTTTCACTTATGTCTGCGAGCTGGTGATGAGAAGAGCGTGGCGGCGACAAAGACCTATACGGCTCAGCTGCTACTTCTGTACCTGTTGGCGTTCGCGCTGGGTGGGGCCGAAGAGCTGGACGAGCCGGTAAAGCGGCTTCCTGACCAAGCGCGGCGGGTGCTTCGGACTGGCTGGGAAGGCACGTCCCGCTACCGGTACGCCGACCACTTGGTGGTGGTATCTCGCGGTTTCAACCTCGCTACGGCTAAGGAAGCAGCGCTCAAGCTCATGGAGACAAGTTATGTGGTGGCCGACGGTTTTAGTGGAGCGGACCTCAGCCACGGCCCCATAGCCATGATCGGGCAGGACTTCCCGGTCGTCTTTATAGTCCCTCCTGGCCAGGTCTATCGTGATATCAAGGCCCTGGTCGAAGAGCTTGATGATCGCGGCGCGGAACTTGTGATAATCAGCGAAGACAAAGATCTGGCAAGCCGCGCCGCGGCCAAGTTCTTGATCGACGGCTCGGGGCCCGAAGAGCTTTCACCGATTCTATACGTGTTGCCCATGCAGATGCTAGCGCGGGAGCTCGCCCTCCTGAAGGGCCTCAACCCAGACGCTCCTCGCGGGTTGAGCAAGGTCACGGAGACTTGGTAGTCTCGTGCCGGCGAACCTATCTCGAGCGTACCGACACCTTGTCCTTGGCTGTTGGCTCCGCAGTCC
Organism: Actinomycetota bacterium; assembly: GCA_030867425.1. Lineage (GTDB taxonomy): Bacteria > Actinomycetota > Rubrobacteria > Rubrobacterales > Rubrobacteraceae > Rubrobacter_F. Next base: position 2,808 of record JALZFJ010000197.1, read on the forward strand.
CTTGAGCGGCAGGGTACACAGACACCTCCGAGCAATAAGGGTCCATCGAAGCCTCACGACACGAAAGCCGCAAGGTCACAGACGTCATCGATCTTTCTATGGTCCACTGATGTCACGGGCGGGCCTGCTCCACCTCCTCCGGCCACTTAGCGCCGTTGTACCAGTATTGCCGGATCGACTCTAGCTGACGCCCCTTCGTCTCGGGAGCCAGAGCGTATATGAAGATGAACGAGATTATTGCCAGTCCGCAAAAGATGCCGAAGGTCAGGGCCCCCCCCAACGCGCCGAGCACGTTGAGGAACACGACGCCGACGAGGAAGTTCGCTAAGAGGTCGGAGGTCAGCATGGCTGATCCACCCTGGGTGCGGAGGCGTGCGGGGAAGCTTTCGGAGGCGTAGACCCACACGAGTGACCCGTAACCGAAGTTGAAGCCTACGACGAAGAGCAGGATACCCACGAATGTCAGTACCGGCGAAGTACCCAGCGCATAGGATAAGACCAGCTCTGCGTTGGCAGCTACCATGAGGCCCACCCCTGTCAGAAGCGTGGGCCTGCGCCCCCACCTGTCGACCACCAGGAAGGAGATCACCACCGCTACCACACCGGCCAACTGAATCAAACCGTTTACGGCGATCGCCTGAAACGGGTCGGTAACCCCCACCTGAGTGATGATGGTCGGGCTGTAGTAGACGATGGCGTTGATCCCGGTGATCTGGACCAGGAAGCCAAGGGTGATGACGAAGAAGCTAGCCAGCCGTAAGCGCCCTTGGAAGAGCTCGGCAAAGCTGCCCTTCTCCTCGTAGGCGAGGTCTTCTTCAATTCTCTGCGTCTCTTCTTCGGGATCCACGTCGCCCTGGACCCTCCTTATGAGGTCCAACGCTTCCTCACGTTGGCCGTTCATCAGGTACCAACGGGGAGTGTCGGGCAAGCGGATGACGAAAAACAGCACAATAAGTGCGGGGATCGCCGAGAGGGAGAGGATCAGACGCCAACTCTCGAGGCCGGCCAGGGCCGCGCCCACGAAGTAAGAGACGGCGATGCCCGTGACGGTGGCAACTTGGAAAGTGACGATCATGGAACCTCTGACGCTCCTTGGCGAAGACTCCGCGATGTAGGCTGGCGCCGTAACGATCGAGACGCCGATGGAGAACCCGAGAAGAAACCGTGCGACGATCAAAAACCACTCGTTGGGCGCAAGACCTTGAAGTGCCGCAAAGATTACGTAACCGAGCGCTATCCCGACCATAGTGCGCTTGCGCCCGAGCCGGTTGCTAATGCGGCCGGCGCTGAAAGCGCCGAACAGTTGCCCGAGCACCACCGTGGCTGTCACCACGGAGACCATGAAGGTGGAGAGGCCCAAGTCCGGTTCCAGGAAGAGGATCGCAGCGGCGATCGAGCCCAAGTCGTACCCGTAGATGACGCCTATGATCGCAGCCGTCCCCCCAATCAACACGTTAAGCCTTGAGACAGACCCGCCAAGACCAACATCTTCCCGCTGGTTGGAATTGCCCGTTTCTCTCTCCGACATCGTGCCCCCTTCTAAACCTTGACTCTCCCCACCCCACAGCGCGAGTCATCTCTTCCGGCCGATTCGGTCACGGCCTTCCGCCAAGCTTTTCCTTAGCGATAACCACGCCGCCCGGATGTCCAGGACTGCGGTCACGCCCGCTTGCCGGATCTTTGCTACTTATCTTACCGACACTCGAGTACTGGACGCAAGCAGGAACTGAACAGTGTAGTCAGGTACTTCACTCCAATAACGAGTTTTCCTCCTGCAGTATCACCCGGGCGGTGATCCCTGTCTCCCTACCTCCACCTCTACGGCGTTCATTACCTTTCCTTCACCTTAGACCTCGCGGATCCCCTCTTCCGCGTTCGTGCCTTTCTAGGCGAGCGCTCCACAGGGTCGAAGGGCAGTATCTTGCGGTATTCTGGTCACACCAAGCAGTATGCTACCGGCAGACACGAGTATAGGGAGTAAAGATGCGGTTCCAAAGTCGGGTAGCCATCATCACAGGTAGCGGCTCGGGGCTCGGGCGGGTGCTGGCGCACTGTTTTGCGGCGGAGGGAGCTGCCGTCGTCGTCGCGGATGTGGTGGGGCAGCGCGCGAACACAGTAGCCGATGAGATCTCCGGGGCGGGCGGCATTTCCTTGGCACATACGACTGACGTAACCCGCGCAGACGACGTCGAAGCTATGGTCGGGGCGGCTCGGGAAGCGTTCGGATCGGTGGAGATACTCATCAATAACGCTGCAAAGGCGACCGACGTAGACTTCCTCGACGTAAGCGAGGAGGCCTGGGACGAAGACGTGGCAATCGCGTTAAAGGGCTCGTTCCTTTGCTCGCAAGCCGTGCTCGCGGATATGACGAAGAACAGATCGGGAACCATCCTCAACATCAGCTCGGTCAACGCCTTCGCCTACTTTGGCAACGAAGCCTACAGCGCGGCCAAGGCCGGCATCCTTAGCCTGACGAGAAGCCTGGCGGTGCGCTACGGACCTTTCGGTGTGCGAGTGAACGCCATTGCTCCTGGCACACTAAGAACACCGGCCTGGGAACAGCGGCGGCAGAAGGATCCCGACGTCTTCGAGCGTGTCGCCAAGTGGTACCCGCTTGGCCGCATCGGCGATCCGGAGGACGTGGCAGGAGCCGCCCTCTTTCTCGCATCTGACGAGGCCGCTTGGATCTCGGGTGCCGTGCTTCCGGTGGACGGAGGACTGACCGCCGGCAACATGGAGATGGCACGGGAGATTATTAATGAGTCCGATGAGCACACCCCCTAATGCCGGATCCGACCATGGTGAACACGCCGAGCACGATTACCCAGTGAGGTCGCACCTGTCCCGGTAGCGGGTGCCAGATAAGTACGGTGTTGGCAGCTGTCGCGGGCGCGGTCTCCATGGTTGATCGCCTTGGCTCAGGGTATATAGTCTTGCTCCATGGAGACATCGATGCTCGCGTTTGCCACCGACCTTTACGACGAGGGGCTCGACACAGTACTCGGGAACGTCCAGGAGCGAGCAGGGGTAGACGGACTGACGATGGCGGTCGCCTACCACGACGCCCGCGACCTCTTTCCCCACAACCCTGTCCATAAAGTACGTTACTTAGAGGGCGGCGCCGTCTTTTTCCGACCGGACGAGTCGCGCTACGAGGGTCTGCTACTCCAGCCACGTGTCGCCAAGCTCGCCCGCACGGGCGATCCCCTCGGCGACCTTTGCACGGCCGCTGGCGAACGGGGAATGCGGGTCAACGCATGGGCTGTCTTCCTGCACAACGACCGGCTCGGCTTCGTAGACTCTGCATGCGCCACACAGAACGCGTTCGGGGACCGGTACTTCACCGATCTGTGTCCTTCCAATCCCGAGGTGCGAGCGTACGCGTGCGCGCTCGCGTCGGACATCGGGCGCTACGAGGTATCCACGATCTTCGCGGAGTCGCTCCACTTCCACGGTCTCACGCACGGCTACCACCACGAGCGCTACTTCGAGGAGCTGGGAACCACGGGCATTCACCTACTCGGCGTGTGCTTCTGCACCCACTGCCTCGCCGCGGCCCGCCGGACCGGGGTCGACGCCGAAACGGTCCATCGCTGGGTCCGCGATGAACTCGAACGTCGGCTTTCCAACGGTGAGAGTAGCGGGGGCTCCGAAGAGCTGACTCGGGACGGTCTCGCAGCCATCGGGGGCGAACAACTGTTGAGATACCTCGACGCGCGGATAGAGACGGTCACCTCACTCGCGGCCGAGGTGTCGGCCGCCGCAGGCGCAGGCACGAGCGTCACCTACCTGGACCTCTCGGGGGCAGAGAAAGGCTTCGCGACGGGGCATCCCACGGGCGATGCCGCGCCCACTATCGGTTGGCAGATGGGCATCGATGTTGCTGCCCTGGCGGAGGCCTGCAGCAGCATAGAGGCGATTGGGTACGCCTCCGACCCCGATCGGCTGGGTTTCGACCTCAATGCTTACCGTCACCTGCTCGCGGACACCTCTCGGCTCGGTCTGATGCTTCGTCCCATGCCTCCCGACTGCCGGTCGGCCGATAACCTCGCCGCGAAGGTTGCCCTCGCGCGCGAACGAGGGTTAGAGCGCATCGATTTCTACCATTACGGGTTCTGTCGACTACGCTCTCTGGATTGGGTCCGGCAATCTCTAATCGCTGTGTGAGATCTACTGTAATGATCTCTAGTTCCCATCGGCGTGCTTTGCTGGCACCCGCGTGCTTCTTTAGGACCGCGTGGCAGATTACCCGGCTTCTTCGAGCGTGGCCACGCAATCGACTTCTACCAGGAACCCGAGGAGAGAAGCGCCCACGGTGGTGCGGGCCGGAGGGTTTTGTTGGAAGAACTCTCCATACACTTCGTTGAACTTCGAAAACCGGGTAAGGTCCGTCACGTAAGCGTTCACCTTTACGACGTTGTCGAGGCTCGTCCCGGTGGCTTCCAGGATCGTCTGAATGTTTCTAAAGGTCTGGCGCACCTGGTCGGCGAAAGCGTCGGGCATGGCACCTGTCTCCGGATCTACGGGCCCTTGCCCCGAGATGAACACGAAGCCGTTGGCGACAACGGCGTGAGAGTAAGGGCCGGCTGGTTCCGGAGCATCCCCAGCAGTTATAGTCCTTCTCATACATTCCTCCTTCACGACGAGGTGTTCCCAGCTAGGCCGCCTGACCGGCCCTGCCCGCCTCTGCCCCTGGCTCCCACGCGAACTCTTCGGTAAGCTCGCCTCGAAATGTCTCCGTAGCCAGGTAGACCGAGACTAAGCTTATGAGAGAGACCGACATGATGTACAAGGCAACTGGTCAGTAACTGGCTGCCAACGCCAACCACGCGGTGGCCATAAATGGCGCGAGCCCGTCGGCGAACGTGGCCGATACCTGGTAGCCGAGAGAGATCCCACTGTAGCGGATGTTCGTGCTGAAGAGCTCGGAGAAGAAAGCCGGCTGGGTGGCGAACATCACACCGTTGCCGACGGCAAAGCCGAGTACGATGGCCAGCCAGATCACGACAACCACGCCGGTGTCCAAGGCAAGAAGAACGGGAAGGCCAAGAGCACCAAGAATCCGCGCCGAACATGTACACTGGTCTCCTTCCTATGCGGTCGGAGAGCGCACCGTAGCCCGAGGAGATAAAGAACTGCAGTCTTCCCCGCTGATGTTTCTCGCTGTGCTCAACCTTCAACTTCTCCCTATTATCCTCCCCGCCCTCGCTCCCCTGTGGACCCCGGACTCTACCGCCACCGTTCCATTGACCAGTACGAGCGAGATCCCCTCCGGAAAGCGTTTGGGGTCGTCGTAGGTTGCCCGGTCGCAGATCTCGTCCGTGTCGAACACCACCAGATCCGCCGCGTATCCCGGCGCGATAAGCCCCCGCTTGCCCAGCCTGAACCTCCGGGCTGGGAAGGAGGTCATCTTCCTGACAGCCTCCTCGAGGGTCAGCAGTCTCTTCTCCCGCACGTGCGTGGCAAGGACGCGCGGGAAAGTGCCATAGAGCCGAGGGTGGGGCTTTTCGGCCCCATCGTGGAGGCTGTCGGAGGCGATCAGGGATCGGTCCCAACTCACTACCTTGTCCACGTCGGTTTCGGCCATGTGAAAGAACACGATGGAGACCCCACCGTCCTGCTCCAGGAGCAGGTCCATCATGCAGTCCACGGGGTCTACCGCCCTCGATTCGCTTATCCCGGCGACGTGATTTCCCTCCAGAGTCGCTCCGTCGTGGTCCACACTTACGGAGGAGATATACACTCTATCCCACCCCGTGGAGGCCATGAGGTTGTCCCAGCCATCGTGCTCATGTTCCAGTTCTTCCTTGATCCTCTTCCGGGAGTCCGGATCCCTTAGCCTCTCCAGGGTTCGGGAGATCCCGCCCTCCAGCGCCCACGGTGGAAGCAGCGACGTCATGGTAGTGGACCCCGCGGTATACGGGTACACGTCGCAGGTGACGTCGAGTCCTTTGGACCGGGCATCTTCTATGACCTCCATTGCTTCTGTTACGCTACCCCAGTTGCCGCTGCCGGCCGCTTTGAGGTGGCTGATCTGGAGTGGAACCCCGCACTCTCTGGCGATCCAGACGACCTCTTCTATAGATGGGATCAGACTGTCGCCCTCGCCCCTGATGTGGGTGGCGAGCAGCCCATCGTACCCTGGTAGCCCGGAGCACAGCTCTACCAGTTCCTCTCTAGAGGTGTAGCTGCCGGGCGCGTACATAAGGCCCAGAGACAGCCCTATAGCCCCGGCCTGGAGACCCTCTTCGAGCATGCCCTTCATCCGGGCCAGCTCCGCGGCCGAAGCTGGCCTGTCGTCGAAGCCCACCTCGGCTATCCGCAGCGTACCGTGCCCAACATACGTGGCGACGTTCTCCGAGGGCTCCGCCTCGCGCAAGCCATTCACGTACTGCTCGACCGACTCCCACGACCAATCCCGCTCCGTAGGACCCAGGACCGGTTCCACGTAGCTTCTGAGCAGGTCCAGGTTCGGCTTCGAGAAAGGAGCTGGCGTCATCCCGCAGTTCCCCAGCACCTCGGTAGTGACCCCTTGCTGGAGCTTGATCTCGCTGAGAGGTTCGTCGAGGATCATTAGGTCCGAGTGGGTATGGCCGTCTATAAAGCCCGGGGAGATCACCCTGCCGCCTGCGTCGAGGGTCTCTTGGCTTCTCCCTTGCACCCTCCCGACCTCAACTATGACGCCGTCCTTGATCCCCACATCGCCGTAGAACCAGGGGTTTCCGGTTCCGTTCACGATCCGTCCATTCTTTACGGCCAGATCCAGCACGCGTGCCTCCTACTCCAGCTTTCCGCGAGCCGCGACTACAACCCGCTCGGTAGATCCTCTTTGGCCCGCGTGCGCACGAAGTAGACGACCTTAGCCACCGCTGCTCCTTTTAGGTTAAGGGCATAATGAGAAAGCAGGTTAGGTGAAAGTTGACGAAGTGGGCGCGCTTGAGCGCTAAGCTCAACGGAAAGGGCTCCACCGCTTGGCATCAAGTCTCGGCTCTTTTTCGCCGTACGCTCTGCGACCAAAGACAGCTATCATTGCCCCCAGCACTGCTGCAACCCCTGGTCCTGCAGCTCCTGGCATCCCCGGTGCCATCTGGGTCTCTCTGTCAGACATGAAGAGCACCCCTATGGCTGACCAAACAGCCATAAGTACTCCCAGCACAGTCGAAGTCAGAGAGATCCATCTCTTGCCGGCCCTGGTAAGAGGCGCGAAGATAGCGATAGCGGCGTTTAGAGCGTAGGCGATTGGGGTGACGGGAATCGGAGTATCTCGCCAAGCCCTCTCGAAGAAGTTGGTGGCGAAGCCATACATGTTCCAGGCTACGGTGAGGCCCATAAGCGTGGACGCTACATCTCGGTTTTTCACATGTAACTCCTCCTTCTTCCCTGCCTGGTACTACACCCCACATGATGCCATCCAACGACACTCGGCGCATCTTCTTCAGCAATGCTTGCGTTTACCGAGAGTAGCGGGCGACTCCGTTGTCTCTATTCACCTAATTGCCGACAAGACGGATTCCCGGAAACCGAGGTGACTTATCGCCTTCTGAGGCACCTGCTTAGGGCATCTCGCAGTGCCTTCTCGCGGGGGTCACCCCAGCTGTAGAAGCCCATCCTATTCGGAGCGTAAGCGAAGCCGATCTGCGCGTCCGGGTCAGCATACCCAAAGGAGATGCCGAAGCCAGGTGTGCCGAAGGATTTCTCGCTACTACCGAAGCCAAAGGCCGGGAACGGCTTGATGAAGCCCAGCGAGAAGGATGTGTCTACGTGCAAGACCATATCGCGAATCCCCAGGGATGGCGGTGTAGCGGGCGTGGTCAAGGCATCGAGTGTCTTCTTAGTGATGCCTAGCTCACCTCCTCCGGTCGCGAACACTCCGTAAGCCTTCGCGATGCTCCTTACCTGCCCAACGCCGCCCAGGGCGGGCATCTCTACTGCACGGAACTCCGGCTTGTTGAGGTCCGCAGGGGAGCGCACCTTCTTGTCCTTGATCTGGTTTAGTGAGCGGCTCGTGAGCGACCTCGGGTTCATCAGTGCCAGGACCATCCCTCGCGGCATCGTGTTCATGTGCAGCAACATCCGCACGGGCCGGAAGGCCTTGATGGCCGCGATCCGCGAATCGGGCACTGTCGGCGGAACACCGATGTAGAACTCTAGGCCGAGCGGCTTCGCTATCTCTTCTTGGAAGAATCGACCCAGGCTCCTATGCTGAGGGTCGACGCGGCGGATGAGTTCGCCTTCATACCAGCCGAGACTGATGCCATGGTAGCCATGTCTCGTGCCCGGCTCCCACGCAGGCTTCTGCCTGGCAATCGTCGCGGCGAGCGCGTCGGGATCCGCGATCGTCTTGAGATCCAGCGGCTTATCCAACCCAGACAGGCCCGCTTGATGGGAGAGCAGCTGCCTGACCGTTATTGTTTCCTTGCCCCCTTGGGCGAACTCGGGCCAATAGCTAGCGACCGACTCGTCATAGTCAAGGAGCCCGTGTGAGTGGGCCACCGCTAACGTCATCCCGGCAAGCCCTTTGGTGGTGGAGTAGACGAGGATCAGGGTGTCTTCTTGCCAGGGTGCACGGCGATCTAGGTCGCGGTAGCCACCCCACAGGTCTACCACCTTCTCCCCTTTGTG
>JALZFJ010000232.1 GCA_030867425.1 Actinomycetota bacterium
ACTTCTTTACTGACGTCCTATCAGGGCAGGCAACAGATTTCGTTAGGCGTGCGGCGCCAGAGGATCAGCCCTTCTTCGCCTACGTTGCCCCGACGGCACCTCATGGGCCCGCCACCCCCGCAGAGCGTCACAAGGGTGCCTTCGCCGACGAGGAGGTTCCTCGCCCTCCGTCCTACGATGAGGAAGACGTCTCTGATAAGCCTTCCCCGATCAACGACGCCGAGCGCATCACCTATGAGCAAGCCTCCAACATAGACGACTACTACCGCCAACGCCTGGAGTCGATGCTGGCCGTCGACGAGATGGTAGCTTCGCTCGTAGAAGAGCTAGAAGCAGCCGAGGAGCTTGAGAACACCTACATCTTCTTCACCTCGGATAATGGCTGGTTTCAGGGCGAGCACCGCGTGCAGTTTGGGAAGAACCGCCCCTACGAAGAGTCTGCTCGCGTACCCTTGTTCGTCCGAGGGCCTGGGGTGACCAACGGATTGAAGATAGATAGGCTAGCCCTCAACACGGATTTCGCCCCGACCTTTGCTGATCTAGCGGGTACAGAGTTTCCAGCCGACGGACGCTCTCTGGCACCGCTCTTGGGCGGCGAAGAGCCGGCGTCTTGGCGTTCGTCTGTCCTCTTGGAGAAGTTGCCCCAGGAAGACAGCAGCGAGGAAGCGCAAGGCAAGGCCAAGAAGGGCAAGGCCAAGAAGGGCAAGGCCAAAGACGAGAGAGGACCTGGCGGTCAGGGAGGGCCGGGCGGCTCCCCCGACTTTCAGGCAATCAGAACCGGGACCCACAAGTACGTCGAGTACGACAACGGGGATATGGAACTCTACGACCTGACAGCCGACCCCTACGAGCTGGAGAACGTCTACGAAACGGCTGACCCCGCCCTTATCGAGGATCTGCAGGCGAGGCTAGATGTACTGAGGAGCTGCAATGGGGCCGGGTGTCAGGAGGCCGAGGACTCCTCTTATTAAGGCTGAAATCTTACACAAACACTGTGCTTGCGCCTAGAGAGTAAGAGGCTACCCCGTTGACTCTATGCTCCATAGCTCCGTCCGACAGGATGAGGAATTCTGACATAGAATCTAATAGGCAAAAAATCTAACCCGATAAAGGAGCATTTTAGGTTGGCGGAACAGAACCTGAGTCTAAGAGTGACCATCCTTTTTAAGGACGGCGCCAGCCATACGTTCCTTGCCAACGAATTCAGCATAGATGCACCCCCTGCCACTGGCCAGAAGGCAAACGTACGATATAGCTATTCATACACGGTCGGGGTCCCATACCACGAGGTTCCACTCAACCTCAGACTGAGCGAGGTCGCGGCTATCCAGGTGGAGCCTGTGTAGCCTGCACAGCTTTTGTCCGCAGCTCTGCAAGACCTGAAGTAAAGGGTTTAGTAAGAGAGGGTAGGGGGATGAGTAAGAAGTGCCTAGGAGGGAGTAAGACGATGAGCGATGAGACACCATCGGGTAGTAGGTATCGCCAATCGCCCGAGACTGTAGAGTGGCTTCTTTCCACGGTCAGGGAAGCTCTAGAGATGGACGTCGCCTTCGTCTCGGAGTTCGTCGAGGACCGGCTGGTCTTCCGAGTGCTGGAGGGGGATGCGGAGTCCTTCGGCTGGCGAGAAAGCGAAGGCTTCCCGCTCGATGACTCCTACTGCAAGCGGGTATTAGACGGTCGCATCCCCAATGTAGTCACTGACGCCAGGAGCGAAGATTCGACGAAGGAGCTGTGGGTAACTAACGAGGCAGACATAGGCTCCTACGTCGCGGTGCCGGTCGTGCGCTCCGATGGACGCCCTTACGGCACGCTGTGCTGCGCGAGTCACAAAGCAGATCCCCAGCTCAGGGAGCGCGATCTAAGTCTCATGCAGGGGATAGCCCGCGAGCTGAGCAGGCAGCTAAAGCGCGAAGAGCTCCGGTAGTAATTCTTGGTAGAAGACTGGAGTTCCTCCGGTAGGATAGCCCCAATTACCTCACGCGACGTCGACTTCTCTTTTTCTATCCTCCTCAAAATTCGCGGGGCTTTCTGTAACCCAGAGCCGAGCGTAAGCGACGAGTCCCAACCGGTTTCGGCACCGATGGAGTTACGAGCTTCGGGCCGGCAAACGCCACGCGGACGGCTATGCCGGGTGCGGAGACATTGATATCAGGCTGGAGTAAAATGGCTTTCAGTGATATTTGCAATAAGGAGGACAACGTGCGGGAGCATGTAGCCTACCTGATCGTGATCGGCATGTTTGTGTTGCTCGCCCTCTTCATGTTCGCCGCGCTCGGAAAGGGCAAGTACCAGCCGCCACCGCCCGAGGAGCAAGAGAAAGGGAGCATCTCGCACGTCCTCCTTTGATTGCGGGCCCGTTACTTCCGAAAGGTTAGGTACGCAGCAGGCACTCCCTACACGTCTTCCTCAGGTACATTACCCTTATACTAGTTAGGGCAGGGAAACCACGAACCGATTAAGGTCAGGATCGTCAGAAGCTCGATGGGGAATCGGGCTAGAGGAGGAAACAGGGCCAACCCCGCGCCGAGCAACCTCAAGGCGTCGGGAGAGTAGGAGAAAGGTGCATCCGGTAACGCTTGTAGACGCCTTCGCCGGTGGCTCCAAAGAGGGGTGGGCAGAGCCGTAATGAGGACTACCGCCGGTGTGTTGGGGCTCGTCGCGCTGCTCGCCGCTATAGTGATCGGGATGTTCGCAACCTTCGGAGCCTTCGGCGAAAAAGCGTCCACAACCTCACTCCCTCCCGGTCTGGAGGCTGCCAAGGCTACAGAGCAGCAAACCGAACAGGGCGAACAAGCGGCGGCCTCGATCGGAGAGACTGTGACCGCCGGGGACGTATCCTGGACCGTTACCGACGCTAGGCTGGAAGACGAGCTGGTCTCGTATACCTTTCCCATAGAAAGGCCACCAGGCCGCTTCTTGAGTATAGATTTCAACGTCGAGAACGTCTCCGAGAGACCCGCCACGCTCAACAAGGACACGATCACCCTCTTCGACGCGGCGGGAAACAAGTTCCGGGCCCAACCGGACCGCAACGACAGCTTCGTAGTGCCCGAGAAGAACCTGCTGTTCACCGAGTATGGCCTTCTCGAACCCGGCCAAACCAAAGAAGGAAAGGTTAACTTCGAGGTTCTGTCAAACTCTTCGGGCTTTACGGCCAGCCTCGGAGACACCATTCCGACCATGTCCGAGGGAGTGAAGGTAGACCTGGGCTTCTAGGCCCAACCTGGGGCCCTGTCGGGTACGAAGCGCCCCTGCTATCGCCTCAAGAGCGCTTCGTGGTGCTCCCGACGAGAACCGAAGAAGGCGACGTCAGGTGTATAACCGCGGTGAGAGGGTACGAAGAGGCGTAACCTCGGGTGCTGAGTGGAGGAGACGATTTCGTGAGGGTCAAGCCTGTCGTTCTCTTAACCTGTCTGCTTTCGGTATCCCTGATCGGGGCTAGCTGCGGCGGCTACACCGAGGTGGAGTTTCGTGAGCCACTGGATACCGTCAAGGTAGACCTGACAATCGAGCGCACGCTGGACCCGAGCGAGATCACCCTGGATCAGCCCGGAACGTACCTCTTCGAGGTCGAGAACGTCACCGAGGACGTCGCGCACGCCTTCGAGATCAAGGCTACGGAGGGCGCAAGGGTTAATTACAAGGAGGGGTCGGTGAGGACCATAGACCTACCTCCCGGCCAGAGCACCGAGTTCAAAGCGGAGCTCGAGCCCGGCACCTACGAGATCTACTGCCCGGTAGGCCACCACAGGGAACAGGGCATGAGGGGCACGCTCACGGTCGAAGAGGGTTAGGAGGGAGCACAAACGGCGCGCACAAGCCCTACTGGCCCTTCTTGGCGCCCGGCTCGCCGATCCCTGGGCCGACCGCAGGCTTCTTCTTAGGGCTCTTTGATTCTTTCCTCCACCCTGTCCTTGACCTTCTTTACCTTGTCCATCAGCCCTTCCCCCTCCGGCTGCTCCGCCCGCATGGCTTCCTGGAGCAGCCCTTCGGCGCTCTGCTCGGCTATCTGTGCCGTCTCCTCCTCCTGCTGGAGGTTCGTCTGAAGCAGGTCATCCACGACCATGGACTGCCCCATCATCAGCCGCACCCCGGAGATCAGGCCTCGGTAGCTGCCAATCTCGAAGTGTTCCACCTTGACCACCGCAGCGTTGATCGTGCAGTCGCGTAGAGCGTCGCTCTGGGCCTCCTCGATGCCCTCTTGGGCCTCGCTCACCAACGCCCGGGCCACCTCGTTCGTCTCTCGCCGGGGCTCCTCGCCGAGCTCCCTGAAGAACTGCTCCAGGTTCCGGATGTGCTGCCTGGTCTGGTAGATGTGGTTTTCGATAGAGCTCTGAAGCTCCCCGTCCGCGGCCCTGTGAACCATCTCCACCTGTCCCTCCAGGAACCTGTGCTCGGCATCGTAGAGCTCGCACAGCTCGTGCAGGAGCACCTCTTGCGTATTGGCGACGGGCATCGCTAACCTTCTCCTCCTGATAGCCACCGGAACACTTGATGCTCTTTACCCGCGGCCCCCTAGCCGAAAAACCGACCAAGGGTCAAAACCGTTTTCGGGGCAGATCCCGAGCGTCCTCCTATGTCCCATTACTCACCCGACGAAGGACGTGAATACCCGTTCACTATCTAGCCGTAGGAGCCCGGTATCGCGTCCTGACCGACCAAGAGCCCAATGAAGAGCGTAACGACAGAGAGAATGATTACCACGGCCCCGAAGACGCGAGCTCCCAAATAGTAACCCACCGCCCCCAGGATCATACCCAAAACGTCGGTCGCTATAGAAACGAAGAACGCTCCTACCACGGCGAAGCTCATCCCAACTACGCAGAGCGCCCTCGCCGGGAACAAGCTCCTTCCCAGCCTCCTATCGGCACCCTCCGCGGGGGCCACCCTTCCGCCGAAAACGACCACTAGGAGCAGCCCGCCGCCGAGCAGGATGAAGAAAAGGATAACGACGAACGCTCCTCCCAAAGCCCCCTGCAGTAGCGCTATGGCGATCCTCATGTAGACCTCCCACTACGGGAACGAGGGCTAATCCCTCCCGCCTAACCTATTCGTCCTTGCCGTATAAGGTAGATATCCAGTAGACGAAGAGTGTTTCAAGGCCCAGAAGGACCACCACCAGGAGGATCCCGACAAAGAACCTCGGCACGGGAGGAAGCAGCAGGGCCAGTTCCCACCCCATCAAGGGGTACCTCTCTCGGGTGTACGCCCGGGCGCCTCCGGGCAACCCTCGGCGACTATTTTCTGTTCCAGCGTTATGCAGCCGGCGACCAGGTAGCCCGGTTCGGCACCCCTACGGGCCGTCTCCCTGGTATAGCCCATCGTGGCCATGGTAACGACCACCGTCACGGCGGTGATGACTAACGCGTACTGGCTCCACCGGCTGGCCCGCCCCCATTGGAAGCCGCCGGCGGTGGCTTTGAGGTACAGCCCCAACGCGAAGACACCCACCAGCATCATCCCTATGAGCCCGATGTACTTCCAGGGGTACATGCCCCCGAGCGGGATCTTCGTCTCTTCCCCGTCAAAGAACACCCACCCGATCTGGGGCACCAAGTTCATGTCGGCAGGGATCACGTTCAGAAAGCTGAAGAGGGCCATGAACCCCAAAGCGCCCATCGTCATGTTGCGCAAAGTGGGCATGGGCCTCTCCGCGAACTTGATCTTGTGTAGGCAGTAGGCCACGGAGGCGACGCCCATTACCGCCAGCTCGATCGCAAGCCCGTTGAAGAGCCAGGATTTGTCGCCAAGCATGATGTAGTCGAAAGCCGCCTCATTGTGCTCCCGGATGCTCTTCAGGTACCCGAAGCCTATCAGCGGCTGCAGAAGGAGGAACCCGAACCCCCACACAAGGCCCCAGTGGCCCATCCAGTCGAAGTACTCCCGGTTCTCCTGCCGGGTGCTCCTGAGATAGCGCAGGCCCGCATACCCAGCTACCAGGAAGCCCGCAAAAGATATGTTGCCGACGAAGCGATGCATGTTGAGCGGCACGAAAGTAGGGTTCAGGTAGACCGCCCCTACGTTGGTGGGCTCGGCCCCCAGGGCCGGGGTCAGCAGGTAGGAGCCCACCACGTTTATCAAGGCGAATTGGAAGATCACCAACATCGTGGCCATGAAGCCGATGACTATGTGCAGCTTCTTTCGGTAGGCCAGCTTCTCCCAAGAGACATACCAGGCGTATATAAGGATTATCTCTCCCACGAACATCCACGCCTCGGCGAAGAGCGGCCAGAACATGATGTTCTGCAGGTGCGACCAGAAGACCGGGTACAGGGTTATCAGCGCCAAGAGACCCGTTATGGCGATGGAGGACCCCGTGGCGAAGAGCAACACCGTGGCTATAGCCGCGCCCTTCGCGAACCGGTCGTACTTGGGCTGCTTGGTGAGCACCCCCATGTACTCGCTGGCGGAGGCTATGAGCAGGATCCCGGCGATGAACGCAGAGTGGTAGATGTGCGTCTGCCAAATCATCGCCATCACGACTTCTTTGCCGATCCCCGGGATGTCAATGTTACCTATTGGCACGATCTACCTCCTACCCTACGGAGACCCGCCGGGGAAGTTCGCGATCCGGATGATGGCAAGGATCATGTTGGTCACCACCACCAATATCACCAAAAAGGCTATTACTGTCACAAAGGGTCGCCTCAACGGGCTGTGTACCGGCTCCTTGTCCAGCCACGGTATCGCAAAGAAGAGGATGAAGACCAGCGTCGGGATCACGACCCCACCGAAAGGTATCAGCGCGTAACCGGGAAAGAACATCAACATCTGGTCGTAGAACATGAAGAACCACTCGGGCCTGGGCACGTAGCTCGTGGTACTGAGGTCCACCGGCTCCGTGAGGGGAGCTGGTACCAGGTAAGCCAGAGCGACGGTGATCGCCAGAAGGATGGCCGAGCTGGTGAGATCGACCAGAACCTGCGTGGGGAAGAAGCCCATGGGCTCGTCGTACTTGTCGTAGACGTTCTCCTCGGTTATTACCTCTTCCTCTCGTACCGGCTGTGGCGCACCCTCTCTTACTTCCATGCCCTCTACCCGTCCCCTCTCGCGAACGCCCTACGCCACCACACTAGCAGTAGCCCAATACTAGTGGCCCGGGCTCTGCCGGCAGCGAAAGATCCCACTTCCTTACCCTCGCGAATTTCTATCGTCTTCCTCCAAAGAGCCCTGGCCTTCCTCATACAGAGCGTATTCTTCTATCTGCTGGCGCTCCCTGAGCTCCGCCAGGCGCTTGGAGTATTCGAACTCGCTCCCGAACTCCCCGTGCCTGCGCAACAGGTACAGGTGGACGCCTATAAGCGGGGCCAGAAGCGCCGGCAAGAGCCACACGTGGATGACGAACACCCTGGAGAGCGTGGCCGGCCCGGCCGTGTCCCCCCCCAGGAGGAAGGTGGCCGCGTACTCGCCGACGAACGGCGTGTAGGAGCCTATCTTTAAGCCGACCTCCCAGGCCCAGAACCCCTCCTGATCCCAGCGCAGCGCGTACCCGCTAAACGCCAGGACCGTCACCAACAGTATCAAGACGACGCCCACGACCCAGTTCATCTCCCGGGGGGCTTTGTACGCCCCGGAGAAGAAGGTCCGCATCATGTGCAAGCCGATCACGACCACCAGGATGTTGGCCGACCAGAAGTGGATGCCCCGGATCAGCTGCCCGAAGTACGCCTCGGTCATTATGTAGTAGATAGAGTCCCAGGCCTCGTCCGTAGACGGAACGTAGTAGAAGAGCAAGAGGATACCGGTGAGGAACTGCAGCACTATGAGGAAGAGCGTCGAGCTCCCCAAAGTGTAGAGCCACCTCCCTTTGCTGGGCACCGGCTCGTAGAGGAAGTGCTCTGTCATCGACACGATGCCGGTCCGCTCCTCCATCCAGTCCACGAGAGACTGGATCACCACAAGCGTTCGCGCTTTTATCCTGGCTATCATCTCTCTAAAGGCTCCTCGTTCAGACTACCCACGGCGTTCCGTTGGTGAATTCGTGCTTCGCGTAAAGGCCCCCGTCCTCGCGAATCTCGTGGGCGAAGCGAAAAAGACCCTGCGGGGGCGGCCCCGCCCTGTAGTCCCCGTTTATGTCGTATTGGCCCCCGTGGCACGGGCATACGATCAAACCCGTCTCCTCTAACCACCTCACCGGGCACCCCAGGTGGGCGCAGTGGTTGCTCAGAACGTTTATCTGCTGCGAAAGCTCCTCGATCTCGGAGGTCGAAAGGCTCCCTCTGCCCCTGTCCTCCAAAATACTCGGGAGCTTGCCGTCTTGCCAGGAGACGTAAATGGCATTTACCAGTGATCCCTTCTCCTCCTTCGGCAGGTGGTAGGTCTGGTGTTGGGGGAACTCCACCCGGTACTCCTTCGGCGCGCCCGGGGGGATCTCCCAGACGGATCCTAACTCTACCCAGTCGCCGGGAATGTCCGATTTTCCCTGGAAGTTCGTCTCGATTATGGGGTTTATTATGAAGACGAAGGGAGGGATGGTCAGCACGGCCCCGACCAGCGTCCCCACTATTCCCATAGCCAGGAACTGGCCCCGGGTTATCGGATCTCTCTGTAGCTCGGCCAAGCCTGCGCGCTCCTTCTAAGAGTCCCCGTCTCTAAGGTTCCGGTGTCGCGAAATTCTCCGATTGAAGCTCCTCGGGGCCCACGGGTCTTTCGCTCTCTACCTGATAAGTATCGTCACCGTATATCGTATAAGGTACACGAGAGTTGGATTTCATCCAACCCATGCTCAGCGTTACGACGGCGGCCAAAATGCCCAAGGATAGGAGGGCCGCGCGGTACCAGCCGCTCGGGCTCCCGTACCTGAACCGCCCGCGGCCCCGGACGTAGGCGATGAGGGCGCCCAAAGTAGCCAGGACCATGACGAGCATCATGACATAGCGCATGTGAAAGAACGGGAAGTTCGCGATCGCAGCCGGCGCGATCGAGTACACCCCCGCTAACGACGCTACCATCCCAAAGAACTGTATGGGCCGCCGCCCGGCGCGGTCGGGGTGCCGCCCGGCCCCCACGTACATCGCGACGTTCGAGAGCACGAAGAGCCCCACGACCATCAAGAGGTTGACCCAGAGCAGGTTCGAGGTGAAGGTGTCGGCACCGGTCCCCACGAGCCTGTCGTAAGGGCCGGACGCACCCGGAGCGTCTAGATTCTCGGCGCTGTAGCCTAGCTTCGACATGTTGTAGACCGTCAGGAAGCCGAGGAACGGCTGCAAGAGCAGGAATACCGTTCCCCAGATTACCCCCATCGAACCGGCCCAGTCGTAGAAGGCCTTGTCCTCGGCGCTCTTGGCCCTGGCGTAGGCGAATGCTGCCCACGCGGCGACGGCGTAGGCTGGCCAGGAGAGGTTGCCGAAGGTCCGGTGCAGGATCTGCGTCCACCACATCGGGTTGAAGATGCTGCCGAGCGCCGAACCGACGTCGCTCGCGTCGGTGCCGCTCGGAACGGCCTGGCCGCTGACCCCGCCGCCCGTCACCATGAACGTGTCTATCCCGGTCAGGATCGCCTGCCACAACAAGATAAAGAACGCGGCAGCGAGCCCGGCCGCGATGTTCTTGGGGAGCGCCCTGTTCTTCGCCCTGTAGTAGTGGAAGTAGAAGAACCAGATGGTGAGCGTCATGGCGATCATGCTGAGAACCGGGAAGAACCAGAAGAAGTGGATGAACAGCGCCGACGTAACCCTGGGGTAGAAAGCCACGAGGACCACCAGGAACATAACCGCCCACGTGGCGCCGACGCTGAAGGTCAGCACGTTGAAGCGCGCTATGGAATGGGCGAGGCGCGCAAACCGGGGGTTTCCTGTACGGTTGGACCAGATCTGCAGCAGCGGGGAGCCCACGGCGTACCCCACGAAAAGCGTCGCAAAGAATATGTGGATGAGCATTATTATGCCCACGGCTCCCCGGGTCCCCACGTAAGGGAACTCGAGGCTCGGGAGCTCGAGCTCCTGGAGAACCAGGAAAAAGAGGCTCATGATGGTCGGAAGTTCCACCTCCACCCCCCTAGGCTTCCTGCGTGCCCGCCACGCGCGCCTGGGTTTCCTCTTCTTCTCCTGCCCAGTGCAGCACGGCCCCACTCACGGCCTGGGGCTTCAGCCGTCGCTTAACTATGTAAAAGTCGGCCCCCTGCCTTCTCAAGGCCTCCCAGATGGGCCTGAGTGTTCCCCGATCGGATGTGTTGGCGAAGATCAGGACCTTGCCCCTTTCGAACTCGTCATTCCAGAGCCCCGAGTCCTCCGGGGGTACCTCCATCTCGATGAGGATCGGATCTACCCCCACCCGGCTAAAAGCCCCGGCGGCCAGGATCGCGGCCATGGCGATAAAGAACACGAAGACCAGCGTACCGAAGCCGGGGGTAGTAAACGCGAAGATTAGCGCCGCGATAGTAAAGACCGCGGCGAACCCTATGGGGATCTCAAGACCCCAGGCGTTATCGGGAACGACGATATACCGTGTCCCCTCCGGGAAAGGCTCCGGTTCATCGGGGTCACTGCGCTTTAGGATCACCGTGAGAGCCTCGCCGGTTATCCCCAGCTCCCTCAAGTCCGAGACGAGCTTGTTGAGCCCGGTGCCGTCTTCGACCAGCCCGACCACGGTGTACTCTGGGCCCTGCCCTGTCCGCGTATCCCGCGCCTCACTCAAGGCAACGCCTCCATCGAAAGGTGCTCCTCCCCCATCAGTCTATGCCAACAGGGACGTGACGGTCCACCTTCTTCATGTGCTGGCTAAGCATTGCGGGCTCATGTGACCCCGGCGTCGATCACCGCTACGAAGAGCACCACTAAGGAGGCCTCGACGATGAGCAAGAAGAGTCCCGGCGGCTCTTCTCACTTCCTGACCGCCTCGCCGTATCTGGGCGAGGAGACAGCGCACCTGATGGTATACGCGGCGAACGCCCCACCGCGGTCAGGATACCTAGCACCCAGCTCCACAAAGCGTTCCGGCTTACGTTGAGCGCCGCCACGAAGGTTGAAGCTGCTCAACTCTCTCCCTTCTCTTCTAAAAAGCCCGTCATCCGACGCGCAACCCGTCGCGCGACTCCAACCGTTCGCGCTGGGGCATGACGGTGTACTTGGGGTCGCGCGCCGATTGGAAGCCGGCCTTGAAGACCGACCAACGCTCGCAAGCGGCGCCAGAGAGTATGAGCGCGCCGCCGGCGATCACTGCCAGGCGGCTCTTGCGGCCGGCGAAGGCGGTCATGGCGGCTCCTAGACTGGAAAGACCCTTGGCGATCTTATCGTAGCGCTCGGCCTCGTCCCGCTCGTAGGGCTCGGCCAAAAAGTCGCCCAACCTGCGCTTCATAGCTTCCATGGCCCCGATCTCGAGCAGGGCTCCGCCGACGGCTAGGCGGCGCGCGGGACCCGCATCCTCGACGGGGGTGAGGATCGCCGCCGCGGCCCCGGCCGAAGCCGCCGAAGACGCGGCGAAGACGAGCGGCAGATCTCGCCGGGCCTCGTGCCACACCGGCACCGAAGTGTCGGCGACGAGCACCGCAGTGTACGTCGCCAGAGGCAGCCCGAGCAGGGCGGACGCCGCTTCGGCGAAGCGCCCGAGGCGGGGGAAGACGCCGA
>JALZFJ010000243.1 GCA_030867425.1 Actinomycetota bacterium
CGAAGTGCCCGAAGATTATGCCACCTAAAGGCCGGGCAATGAAGGCCACCCCGAACGTGGCGAACGCCGCCAACGTGCCGGCCAGCGGGTCGAATGTCGGGAAGAACAACTGGCCGAAGACCAAAGCTGCTGCAGTACCGTATATATAGAAATCGTAAAGCTCGAGAGACGTACCGACCAGGCTAGCAGAGGCGATCTTGGCTATCTCCGCCTCTCCTCCGACAGTCTCCCTAGTGCCTTTCTCCATCTGCTCCTCCTCTCGTGTATCCTTCTCACGAGTACCCCCGCGTGTCCGGATTACGAGATACCCAATTCATATAGAGAAAAACTTAAGTAGACAAGTCTGATGGCTACCAGCACAGTGCGTAAGGCTGGCCACTCTACTCCTGCCCGAGTGTCAAAGTGGCGTCAAAAGCCCCCGACCCCGGTCCTCCTCTTGTTAGGGTCAAGCTAGGATCAAAAGCCTCTGGTAGTGCTCCGAGCGCTATCTATTTGAGAGGAGAATCTCGCTTACCCAAAAACAAAGAGCCGACGAGCGGACCCGTACCGCTGACCTAATCTCATTACGAGGTCGCTCCTCAGTAACCGAAGGCGTGGCCAGCGCCACGCTTCCCTTCTTCTTAAATCCGTCGCGTCATTTTACCGCCGTAAGCGTGAGCGTCGGCACGGGTAGTATGGATGGTGTACGAAACTCCGTCGAGTTCATCGAGAAGAATATCCGTACCGACCTTGACGCCATGCAGGAGATGGTCGAGATGAACTCCCAGTCAACCCCTACCACCGTCATAGACGGCGAGGTCATCATAGAGTTCGACAGGCAGAAGATAAGCGAGAAGCCGGGCCTCTAGCCTACAACCACATCTCCTGGCTACGGGCGACTTCGAGAGCGCGCACCATCGCTCCCGCCTTGTTGCGGGTTTCCTCGTACTCTAGACCAGACACCGAGTCGGCGACGACTCCGCCGCCGGCCTGGAAGTAGGCGCGATCCTCTTTGAGGAGCGCGGTGCGTAAGGTTATGCAGGTGTCGAGGCGCCCGTCGACGCCGTAGTAGCCGGTCGCGCCCGCGTAGGGGCCGCGGCGGGTCGGTTCGAGCTCGGCTATTATCTCCATCGCCCGCACCTTAGGCGCGCCGGAGACGGTCCCCGCGGGGAAGGCAGCGGCAAGGGCATTGAGGGCTGTGAGATCTTTGCGTAGTTCTCCCTCCACAGTCGAGACGATGTGCATAACATGGGAGTAACGTTCTATCTCCATAAAACTCTCTAACCGTACTGTCCCAATCTCCGCGACACGCCCCAGATCGTTACGCCCGAGGTCTACAAGCATGACGTGCTCAGCCCGCTCCTTGACGTCGGCGAGAAGCTCCTGGGCAAGTAGCGCGTCCTCCTCAGGAGTCGCGCCACGCCTGCGGGTACCCGCTATCGGGCGGGTCATGACGCGGCGGCCCTCGACGCGCACCAGTGGCTCGGGCGAGGCCCCGACGAGCGCCAGATCCCCCAGCTTCAGGTAGGTCATGTACGGCGAAGGGTTGACGGTGCGCAAGCCACGATAGAGGAGAAACGGATCGAGGTCGTCTACCTCAGCGAAGAAGCGCTGGGATGGCACGATTTGGAAGGCGTCCCCCGCCCGGATGTACTCCTTGGCCCTCTCGACAGCCTCCTCATAACCTGCGCGGGTGAAGTTCGAGGAGACCTCGAAAGCGCCATCCCCCGAGGGGAGCGAGCGACGCCCGGTCGGAGCTGCGAGCCTCTCCACGACCCGGCGGATGTCGTCCGCCGCCCGGTGGTAGGCCGCGGCGAACCCCTCGCCCTCGACGTCGCGCAACCCGGCGGCGTCTATGAGCGAGATCACCAAGACCTTGTGCCGCAGGTGGTCGAAGACAATGAGGGTGTCCGTCACCGCGAAGTATGCCTCGGGCACGTTCAGGTCGTCTGAAGGAGCGTCCGGCAGCTTCTCCAGGTAGCGCACGGCATCGTAGGAGAAGTAGCCGACGGCCCCACCGACGAAGGCCGGGAGGTTAGGCAGGGGGACGATGCTCTTTTTGCCCACCATCTCTGCGAGCCCGCGGAACGGGTCCTTCGCCGCCACCTCGCGAACCCCGTCGGCGTCGATGACGGTGTACAGTCCATCTTTGTAGGAGAGGGTGCGCTTTGGGTCGAAGCCCAGGAAAGAGTAGCGGCCGAAGCGCTCGGCGGCCTCGGCGCTCTCCAGGAGGAAAACGTTCTCCTCGTCCGCGAACTTGAGGGCGGCTGAGATCGGGGTTTCAAGGTCCCCGATAAACTCCGCATACAGCGGCACGACGTCGTACTCCCGCGCGAGCCTCCGGGCCTCGGGTAAAGAGGGGAAGAGGTTCCTACCGGTGCCGCTCATCGAGCACCCTCGCCACCTCTTCCACGCCTACACCGCGCTCCTCTAGCAGGACCAAGAGGTGGTACAGGAGATCCGCCGACTCTTCAGCAAGCCCCTCATTTTCGAGGGCGGCGACAACGATCTCGACTGCCTCTTCACCTACCTTCTGGGCAGCGTAACCGGTGCCGCGTCCCAGTAGCTTCGCCGTATAGGAGCTCTCCGGCATCTCGCGGTGGCGCTCAGCTATCGTCCCGGAGAGCCTCGCGAGGGTTCGGCCGAGGTCCGGGGCTTCCCTGTCGTCTTCACCGTAGACGGAGGTGAAGAAGCAGCTATTTTCGCCTGTGTGGCAGGCCGGCCCGCGGGGCACGACCCTGTAGAGCAGCGCATCGCCGTCACAGTCGAGGCGGACCTCGACCACTCTCTGGGTGTTGCCACTCGTCGCTCCCTTGCGCCAGATCTCTTCGCGGGAGCGAGAGTGGTAGTGGGCCTCGCCGGTCTCTACGGTCTTCTCGACCGCCTCTTCGCTCGCGTAGGCGAGCATGAGGACCTCGCCTGTCTCTGCGTCCTGGGTGACCACGGGGACGAGACCTCTCTCGTCGTAGCGGATGCCGTCAGGGGCGTTCAACGGACCGGGATCCTCGCTGCGCCAAGCCTCTCTTTGACCTCCGCAATCCTCCACTCCCCAAAGTGGAAGATGCTCGCGGCCAAAACGGCGCTCGCCCCGGCCCGCACTGCCGCGACCATGTGATCCGGGTGCCCCGCACCGCCGGAGGCGATAATCGGGAGGCTCGTCTTCGAGGCCACCTCCGAGATGAGGTCGAGGTCGTAGCCGGTCTCCGTACCGTCGGCATCCATGCTATTCAGGACGAACTCCCCCGCTCCGCGCTTCTCTCCCTCGACGAGCCAGGAGA
>JALZFJ010000253.1 GCA_030867425.1 Actinomycetota bacterium
CTCGCCTCAGAGGCCGGCATGGTTCCAAGAAAGCGGCGGTGGCAGTCGGGCACTCGATCCTGGTGATCTGCTACCATGTGCTGGAGCGCGAAGTGCCCTACGAGGAGCTCGGCGAGGATTACTTCCATCGGCAACGATCCGGCGAGGCGTACGTGAAGCGGTTGGTTAGGCAGCTGGAGCGACTCGGTCACAAGGTAGTGCTCGAACCCTTGCCTCAATCCGCCTAGGAGGAGGCCGTCACTCGACCGGATTTTCACACCAGTGATCCATGGCCCTTCTTGCAGGGCCACCCCGAAGCCATGAAAATGGGCTCGTATCGTCGCCGTGCCGACGTCGGCTTTGCTTGGTGCCACCAAAGCCCGTTACACCAGTGTGACGCGGGAGCCTCGAGGTACCCCGAACTGTTGCCTTTACTAGAGCACGAACGCTAGATTCTTTAGAACGAGAGGCTCCTCTCGGCGACGCAAGAACAGAAGGATGAGCTCACGCTCCTCCTTCGAGCGAAGAGAGAGGAGGGATCGGTTTGGAAAGGATCGTCGACCGGTGCGCCGGCCTCGAGGTACACAAGGCCTCGATTACCGCGTGCGTGAGGATCAGCAACACCGGTAAGGACGAGGAGCCTCATCAGCAGATAAGGAAGTTCGAGACTACGACCCGGGGGCTGTTGCAGCTCAGGGACTGGCTGGCCTCCTTCGAGGTCGAGCTGGTGGGGATGGAGGCCACGGGCGTCTACTGGAAGCCGGTCTACTACGTGCTCGAGGACGACTTCGAGTGCTGGTTGTTGAACGCCGGGCACCTGAAGAACGTCCCCGGAAGGAAAACCGACGTCAAGGACGCCGAGTGGATCTGCCAGCTCGTCGAGCACGGCCTGGTCAGGCCGAGCTTCGGGCCGCCCAAGCAGATCCGCGAGCTTAGGGACCTTACGCGCTACCGTAAGACGCAGATCGAGGACCGTAGCAAGGAGGTGCAGCGTCTGGAGAAGGTCCTCCAAGATGCAGGCATCAAGCTCTCTTCGGTAGCGACGCGCGTGCTCGGAGCTTCGGGACGAGCGATGCTCGATGCTTTGGTTAGCGGTACGACCGATCCGGAGGTTTTGGCGGACTTGGCCAAGGCTCGCCTGCGCAAGAAGATCCCGGCATTGCGGGAAGCCCTCGAAGGATGTTTCTCTAATCACCACGCCTTCATGGTAGGAAGGATACTCGCCCACATCGACTATCTGGACGAGTCCATCGGGCACCTTAGCGCCGAGATCGAGCGGGTGATCGCCCCTTTTTCGGAGCAGGTGGAGCTTCTGGGTACCATCCCGGGCGTAGATCGCAGGACGGCGGAGGTCTTGATCGCGGAGATAGGGACGGACATGAGCCGCTTTCCCACCCATTCTCACCTCGCTTCGTGGGCCGGGATGTGTCCGGGCAACGACGAGTCGGCGGGCAAGCGACGCTCGGGCAAGACGACCAAAGGTTCCAAGTGGCTGCGCACAGCACTCACCGAAGCGGCCCACGCAGCGGCGCGCACCAAGGGCAGCTACCTCCGCGCGCAGTACGCCGGCATCAAAGGGCGGCGGGGTTCGAAGAAGGCGGCGGTAGCGGCAGGGCACTCCATCCTGGTTATCTGCTACCACATCCTAGAGCGCAAAGTGCCCTACGAGGAACTCGGCGAGGAACACTTCCGTAAGCAGCAGCGTTGCTCTACTAGCGAAGCGTACACGAGACGACTGATTCGTAAGCTGGAGCGGCTCGGTCACAAGGTGGCGCTTGAGCCCCTCGTAGGGAGCACGTGAGCGTCCCCTCCTCCGGAGCGCATTTTCACGCTAGTGCCTAGAAGTGTCGCATTCTCGGAAGTTCATATCCACGATCCTGCATAGAGCACCGGTCCTATGTGGCCAGAAACAGCCGATAGCCCCGATCCAGTACCAAAACCTAAACCCTAGTTGTTGTGGTGCTGCATAAAGAGATGCGCCGAGGTGAATGCGAGGGGCGCGTAGAGCGAGCCGCGTTGCACTCTAAAATAGCAAGCGAGCAGCGCTCTTCGCCTTGCGCGGAGTGTGTCAAAAAAGATCTTTTTCGGAACACGACATTAGAGTTCTTCTCAGA
>JALZFJ010000265.1 GCA_030867425.1 Actinomycetota bacterium
CGGCTGCTCCTTCGCGGCCTGGTGTACACGGTCCCAAAGCGAGTCTTCCGCTTTCCCAGAGAACGAACAGAGATATCAGGCCCCCAAGCATCGCCACGGCAGCCAGTATAAGGACCAGTCGCCGGAAGGCCTTTTTCAGGCGGTACACTACATAAATCCTTCTAGCATCTGCCCGGGCTGGACGAGCCTAACCAAGCTCGAGGCGTAGCCAAGCACACGCGCCTCTACGTCGGTGACAGTTCTATCATGGGAACCTCCTCGCTCAGCACTGCGCGGAACTTCACTGCCGGAGCGTGTGTATTCTGAGAACAACACGCCGACTTCGCCGTAGTCCTCGGGGATGACCGTGCTCTCCGGGACGCCCGGCAAGAGGTAGTGGCCTTCCTTGAAGGCATGCACGCAGATCTGGTGCTCTCCGGCAACGGTCTGGAGGGTGGACACCAGGCGCGCGTCTAGGATACCGGCCCTAAGGTCCCCTTCTGCTTTGCGCGAGGCCTCAAAGTTTGGGTCCTCCAAAAGCCGCTCTACCTCGCCGTCGGCAGGCTCGGCGCTCTCCCCTCCGAAAGGACTTCCGATGTCTATGTCGAGGCCCGACGAGCACGGTCCCAGAGCGAGGCTTCTGTCGCCTTCGCGAACGCGGTCCAGCAACGCCCAGCCGCAGAGCAACGCGGCGGCCAGGATCAGGACTAACTGTCCGGTCCCCCGGCCCCGGGATCTGCTCGCGTAGCTCACCGCTTTGTCCCCTCCCCGCAGAGCGCCACCTCGTCCTCCTCTTGGGAATCCGTACCTGCCTCGTTGCGCACCGGGATTACTCCTTCTTTAACCTGCCGACGTATTCCCTCGCCGCCTCTTCGGACTCGCTACCTCGTTAACCAAAGTACGAAAATCCCACCTACGGGTTGCCCTTCCGGCTGCATGTCCCTTCCCCTATCACGAGGGTAGGACGGATACTAGCGACAGAGTGATGCTAGTTTCTACGCGAGCAAAATAGTGTATCCCGCCCGATTTTGAGAACCGTTTCTTTTCTGTTGGCTTATCGTTACTGTCTTGTTATCCGCGCGGTGTAAAAAGGATAATAAGGTTCCGGCGCCTGCCTACTCCTTTCTCCTTTCCCTTTTCCACCCTTCGGGCGCCGGGCCTTAGTTTCTCACGTGCGGAAAAGACCGCTGATTAAGGAAACCGCTCGCTCGTTGCGGCTTGTAAGATACGGCGTGCGGTGATCGTCTTGGGGTAGGAAGAGTTCGGGGTCGAGACGGAGGTGTCGAGGTGGCGCACATAAAGTTGGTCACGGAGGTGCCGGGGCCAAAGAGCAAGGAGATGGGGGAGCGACACGAGAGGTTCGTGGCGCGGGGGCTGGCTCTGGGGTTCCCGGCGTTTATCCGAAAGGCAGAAGGGGCGGTGCTCACGGACGTGGACGGCAACCGCTTCGTGGACCTCGCGGGGGGCGTCGGGACTATGAACGTGGGGCACTCGGACGAAGAGGTGCTGGCGGCGGCACACGAGCAGCTCGGGCGGTTGGTGCACACGGACTACACTGTCGCGCCGTACGGGATCTACGCGGAAGTAGCCGAGCGGCTCGTAGGACTCATCAAAGGGGCCGAAAAAGCGGCATTCTTCAACTCGGGGTCCGAGTCCGTCGAGAACGCAATAAAGATGGCGCGGGCGTACACGGGCCGCAAAGCAGTAATCTCCTTCGAGGGCGGGTTCCACGGCCGCACCTGGATGGCGCTCTCGCTCACCAGCAAGACCACGCCGTACAAGCGGGGCTTCTTGCCGCTCGCGGCGGAGGTTTATAGGATCCCCTACGCTTACCCCTACCGGCCGCCGGTCGAGCCGCGTCCCGGTGAATCCTTCGGGGAAGCGTGCGCGGCGCTCCTGGACGAGGCCTTCGCCCAGCACGTCGCCCCCGAAGACGTGGCGGCGCTAATCGTGGAGCCGGTTCTCGGGGAGGGCGGGTTCGTGGTGCCTCCCAGCGACTACTTGCCCACGATCAAGAGGCGCTGTGAGGAGCATGGGATCGTGTTCATCGCCGACGAGGTCCAGTCAGGCTTCGGACGGACGGGCAAGATGTTCGCCATCGAGCACTCCGGAGTCGAGCCGGACCTCGTGATCCTGGCAAAGTCCCTCGCGGCGGGGATGCCGCTCTCGGCGGTGGTCGGCCGGGCCGAGGTCGTGGACGCACCGATCGAGGGAGCCATCGGCGGAACTTATCCGGGCAACCCCGTGGCTTTGGCGAGCGCCGCGGCCGTCCTGGACAAGCTCGAGGGGGAGGAGCTCTTGCGGAGGAGCCGCGAGATCGGGGAACGCATAAAGAGTCGCTTCGAAGCTCTGGCTCAAAGGGTGGACCTCATCGGCGACGTGCGGGGCTTGGGGGCGATGATCGCGGTCGAGTTCGTCCGCGACCGCGAAACCAAGCAGCCCGCTAAAGAGGAGACCGCCAGGATCGTGAGCCTCGCCGCCTCTCGCGGCGTGCTCGCCCTCTCCTCCGGCGTCTACGGTAACTGCATACGCTTCCTCTCCCCGCTCGTCATTACCGATGAGCAGCTCGACGAGACCCTCGACGTTCTCGAAGGTTGTGTGCTCGAGGTCGCTGGCGGCGGCTCCGCTCCCCGCGACGTTGACGCGGAGGCGCTCGTCAACCCGACCTAGGAGGTCGACCCGGAAGGAGCGGGGAGGTCCAGTATCCTCCGCCCCATCAAACTCCCCACCAGCTCGACGGCGAGCTCGGCGGTCTTGTTCTTTTCGTCCAGGATCGGGTTGATCTCCACGACGTCGAGCGAGGTCACCACCCCCGCCTCGCTCACGAGCTCCATCAAGAGGTGCGCCTCGCGGTAGGTCAAGCCGCCGCGCACGGGCGTGCCGACGCCCGGCGCGACCTCCGGATCCACCGCGTCGAGGTCCAACGAAAGGTGGACGCGCTCCAGGCGGGAGAGGTCCTCCAAAGCCTCCCGCACGACGCTCGCGATGCCGTAGGCGTCGATCTCCTTCATGGTGTAGGCCTTCGCCCCGGCCTCGATCAGGAACCTTCGCTCCTCGCGGTCCACCCTCCGTAGGCCCACGACGACGACGTCCTGGGGGCGGACGGACGGTCCCTCGCCCCCAACGTTCACTAGGTCGGGGTGACCGTAACCGCATAGCGCGGCGAGCGGCATGCCGTGGACGTTGCCCGAGGGCGAGGTCGCGGGCGTGTTGAAGTCGGCGTGGGCATCCACCCACAAGACACCGGTCCGCCCGGCGGCGGCCATCCCGGAGACGGTGCCGATGGAGACGGAGTGATCGCCGCCCAAAAAGACGGGGAAGGCGGCCCCCGCCACGACGTCACGCGCAGCAGCCGCGGTCCTCTCGCAGACCTCGCGGACGGTCTGGAGGTGGGGCATCCCCTCACGCCGTCCATCGTCCCGCTCGGAGACCTCCGGTATGGGTACGCCAACGTTGCCGAGGTCGGCGACGTCGTGTCCGAGCTCTTCGAGTGCATCCTCGAGGCGTGCATAACGGAGGGCGCTCGGCCCCATATCCACGCCCCGGCGGCCCTGCCCGAGGTCCATCGGAATTCCCAGCAGCTCGACCCGTCGCCCGTCCTCCCGACCGTCTCCCACACGCAAACCTCCCCACCACCCCTTCGGCCGCGCTCCACGATCTTCTGCTTCTACGTGCAGTGTACAGACATAGGGGCGCATCTGCGCGAGAGAGACCATAGAGAAAAGTGGGCCGATCCCACTATAGTTATCCCTTTCGACTCCGCAGGTCATGACGCCTCCTCACGGCTGTGCGCCCCCACCTTCTAGTCACACCCGTCAAAAAACGGGCGTCTTTGGTAAGAGATCTGATACGCTCAAGAGCGTGGCGATGCATGTCCAGCGGCACTTCAGCATCGAGCGCGTGGACGAGGAGGCGTGGCGCCCGCTCGAGCCATCAGACTTCCCGTTCTTCGACCTAGAGTTCCTGCGCGCTCTAGAGCGCTCGGGCAGCGTCGGCGACATGAGCGGGTGGTCGCCGATCTACCTTGTCTGCAAGGAAGACGGAGGGCGCGTCCTCGGCGCGCTCTGCCTCTACCTCAAGACGAACAGCTACGGCGAGTACATCTTCGACTGGGAGTGGGCGCGGGCGCACCGGGAGCACGGCCTCGCATACTACCCGAAGCTCGTCGCCGCTGTGCCATTCACGCCCGCTACAGGTCCGAAGCTCCTCGTGCGGTCCGACGCTGGCGACCGGACGGCGGTGACACGTGCCTTGCTCGACGCGGCCCAGGAGCTCGGCAACGAGCGCCGCGTCAGCTCGTCACACGCGCTTTTCCTCCCCGAGGAAGAGCTCGACGAGTTCGCGGGGCGTGAGTTCGCGGTGCGCCACTCGCTGCAGTTCCACTGGCGCAACCGCGGCTACGGCGCGTTCTCCGATTACCTGGACGCGCTGATAAGCAAGCGCCGCCGCCAAGTCGCGCGCGAGCGCCGCCAGCTCGAAGGCGAAGGCTTGACGATCGAGCGTCTCACGAGGGAGGAGCTTCGTCCCGAGCACGCGGCCCTGATGCATCGGCTCTACCTCGCGACGTACGACAGGAAGTGGGGCATCCCGTACCTCAACGGGGCGTTCTTCGCCGAGGTCTTTCGGACGATGGGCGATCGTATACTCTTCGTCCTCGCGCACGAAGAGCTAACGCAGCGCCCAATCGCTGGGGCACTCTTCTTCTATAAGGGACGGTCGCTCTACGGGCGCTACTGGGGCGCCTCGGAGGGGAGGCGCAACCTGCACTTCGAGCTCTGCTATTACCAGGGGATCGAGTTCGCCATAGAGCGGCGTCTTAAGCTCTTCGAGGCCGGCGCACAGGGTGAGCACAAGCTCGCGCGCGGCTTCCTCCCGTCCCTAACCTACAGTGCGCACGAGATTCGCCACCCCGGGTTCAGGCTCGCGATCGAGCGGTACATCGCGGAGGAGAAGGAAGTGCTCCGCGGGGCCATGGCAGAGTACGCCCACCACAACCCGTATAAGAAGGTGGGGTAGGGGCAGCTAGAGCTCATAAGGGCTTTTGTCGACGTTCCACGGCGAAAACCGCAGCTCCTTACTTTATGCCGTTGGGAAAGTACTGGCCATCCTTTATTCTCCTCGGGTGGAACGAACACGCGTATACCGGAGGCGGAGGTTGGGGGCAGTGATCTTCGTGGTCGTTGCCGCTTGCGCCCTCTATGCTGGTACACGTGCCGATGCCGAGCAGCCGCTCACCTCCCGCACCGTTGCACCCGGCGACACCCTTTGGTCCATCGCCGCCGATCACTACCCACCCTCGGAGGATCCTAGAGTGGCCATCGAGGTCATCCGGGAGGCCAATGGCTTGGAGGGATACCGGATCCAACCCGGCACACGCCTCGAGCTGCCTACCGTCGACACCTAGATCCCTGCCCTTCGTCAGCTCCGAGTACATTCCCTAGCTTACCCGTCCCTCGTTTCCTTGCGTCGGGTTTCTTACAGCCTACGTCATAACTATTGCTTCTTTTGGCCTCTTCGACAGTCAAGTCATCATATAAGCTCGACCTCACCCCCTCCAGAAAGAGGTTCCGGCGCCAGTAGCCGACTCCGCGCAGCAGTTGTAGAATGTAGAGCCGTTTCGGTGAGCAGTGGTGTTCGATGGAGCTTCCCGACACGGTTCGCATAGGCATTGTTCGTAACTATGCTGCGCGTATATGACCGGCGACGTGAACCATGCGAGTTCTTATACGCGACGCTAGGAAGCAGGTTCCAATAAGCGCAACCCGGGACAAGCAGTCGGTCTCCCCCAGCGAGTACAGCGCCTGGCTGTTCGACCTCGACGGGGTCATCACCGATACGGCCAGCGTACACGCCGCCGCCTGGAAGAGGATGTTCGACGCGCACTTGCAAAACGTGTCGGAGCGCGAGGGGAGACCCTTCAAGCCGTTCGAGATCGACCCGGACTACTACCAATACGTGGACGGCAAGCCGCGCTACGACGGCGTAAATAGCTTCCTGCGCTCGCGCGGTATCGTTCTTGAGTGGGGGAATCCCAGCGATCCCCCGGATAGGGAGACCGTCTGCGGTCTCGGGAACCGTAAGAACGTTATGTTCAACGAGGTACTAAAGCTCCGGGGCGTGGAGGTATTCGGGTCTTCGGTAGCCTTGATCCAGGAGCTGCGATCCAGGAGCACGCGCGTCGCCGTGGTCACCTCCAGCAAGAACTGCGACGTGGTGCTGGAGGCAGCTGGCATCCTGGACCTCTTCGAGGCTAGAGTTGACGGCAACGTCGCTGTGGAGAAGAAGCTAGCCGGCAAGCCCGCCCCCGAGACCTACGAGGAGGCCGCTCGGATGCTCGGGACGCCCGCGGAGCGGGCCGTTGTCATAGAGGACGCCATCTCCGGGGTCATGGCAGGCCGCGCGGGCGGCTTCGGCCTCGTCATCGGCGTGGCGCGGGGCGACGACCCGGAGGTCCTCCGGAAAAGCGGCGCCGACGTCGTCGTCCGCGACCTTGCAGAGCTCAGCCTGGCGTGAGGAGGAGATGATTGGCTAATAAGCACATCGGCGATCTGCCGCACGCGCTGGCCCACGGCGACGAGCTGGCCGGGCAGCTAGCCGGGAAAGCGCCTGCCGTCTTCCTCGACTACGACGGCACGCTGACGCCCATAGTGGACCGTCCCGAGGACGCTGTCATCTCCCAGCGCATGAGGAACGCCGTCCGACGGCTGGCCGGGCGGTGCCCGGTGTGTGTGGTTAGCGGGCGTGACAGGCGGGTGGTGCAGGAGCTCATGGGCCTCGACGACCTGATCGTCGCCGGCAGCCACGGCTTCGACATCTGGAGCCCGCAAGAAGGTACCATCGAGCGCACGGAAGGCGTCGGGTTCGAGGCGTTGCTCGACGAGGTGAGAACGCGGCTCCGCGAGGAGATCGATCCCATCGAGGGCGCCCTGGTCGAGCCGAAGAAAGCCTCGGTCGCGGCCCACTACCGGCTCGTCCCCGAAGAGGAGCGGCCTAAAGTCAAAGAGGTTGTGGATACGATACTCGCCGAGCATCCTGACGAGCTGAGGGTTACGCCCGGCAAGATGGTCTACGAGATACAGCTCAAGCTCGACTGGGACAAGGGGAAAGCCGTCCTCTACCTGCTCGAGGCCCTGGGTCTCGACCGCGACGACGTGGTGCCTCTCTACTTGGGCGACGACGTCACTGACGAGGACGCGTTCGAGGCTCTCGTGGACCGGGGCATTGGTATCTTCGTCGGCGCGGCCGAGGACCCGGAGGTGGCCGGGCGGACCACCGCAGCCGACTACATACTCCATGCGACGGAGGAAGTGAGACAGTTCCTGGACACGCTGGCGCGCTAACGGCTACGAGGAGGGTAGATGGTAGAGGAGAGGAGCAGGACCGCCGAGTCGAACTGGACACTCGCCTACGATTTCTTCGATCCCGGTGAGGAGGCTCTGCGCGAGGCGCTAACCTCCACCGGTAACGGCTACTTCTGCACCCGGGGCGTCGCCGAGTGGGCCGACGCCGACGATGTGCACTACCCGGGCACCTACATGCACGGCGGCTACAACCGAGAGACCACTATCATGGCCGGTAGGCCAGTCTTGAACGAGGATTTGGTAAACCTGCCCAATTGGGTCGTGCTCAAGCTCCAGATCGAAGACGAGCTGTTCAGCCTCGACAACGTCGAGCTGCTCTCTTACCGGCACGAGCTGGACGTCCGCAACGCCATGGTCGTGCGCGCCCTACGGTTCCGCGACCAGGCAGGCCGCGAGACCACCCTCCTTAGCCGCCGCTTCGTCAGCATGGCCAACATGCACCAGGGAGCGATCGAGTGGACGATCACGCCGGAGAACTGGTCGGGACGTGTGTCGGTGCTCTCTGCGCTGAACGGCCGGGTTACGAATAGGGGCGTCGCCCGCTACCGGCAGCTCGAAGGTCGCCACCTGCGGCCGGAGCTGACCCGCCCGGTCGGCCCCAACATCATCGCGCTCCGGGTGCAGACCCACCAGTCGCACATATATATCGCCGAGGCGGCACGCACCCGAGTCTACGGGGAGAACCAAGTGGTCGATGTGGAGCGCGGTCTCTTCCAGATGGAGGACTACATCCACGAGACGCTGACCTTTGAGGTCGAAGAGAGGGTTCCCGTGCGCGTCGAAAAGATGGTCGCCTTCTACACTTCGCGCGACCACGCCATAAGCGAGCCTCTGGCCAACGCCATAAAGACCGTCGACCGCTACGAACCGTTCGCCGAGGCCCTCGACCGTCACGCCCGGGCCTGGGACGAGCTGTGGTCCGCCTGCGACGTGCGCATCCCCAAAGACGATCGAGTTCAGCTTCTGACCCGCCTGCACATTTCCCACCTCCTGCAGGTCTGCTCGCCGCACACGGCCGACCTCGACTCCGGGGTCCCGGCCCGAGGGTTGAACGGCGAGGCCTACCGCGGACACGTCTTCTGGGACGAGCTCTATATCTACCCGTTCCTCAACTTCCGGCTGCCCGAGATCACGCGTGAGCTATTGATGTATCGCTACCGGCGGCTGGACGAGGCCCGCACGGCAGCTAAAGAAGCCGGCTACATGGGAGCCATGTACCCCTGGCAGAGCGGTAGCGACGGCAAGGAGGAGACCCAGGTCGTGCACCTCAACCCCCGCTCTGGGCGGTGGGACCGAGACCTCAGCCACAACCAGAGGCACGTCAACGCAGCCATCTTCTACAACCTCTGGCGGTACTACCAGACGACCGGCGACTTCGAGTTCCTGCTCGGCTACGGCGCCGAGATGATGCTGGAGATCGCCCGTTTCTGGTCTAGCCTCGCCAGCTACAACCCGGAGCGTGGGCGCTACGAGGTCCACGGCGTCATGGGCCCAGACGAGTTCCACGAAAAGTACCCTGGCTCAGACGAGGAGGGGCTGCCGAATAACGCCTATACCAACGTGATGGTCGCCTGGATCTCGGAGACCGCCCAGGAGGTGCTCGATCTGCTTCCCGAGCGGTGGCGCCGGGCACTGTGCGCCAAGATAGGACTCTCTGAAGACGAGGTCCGGACGTGGAAGGATATGAGCCACAGGATGTTCGTGCCGTTTCATGGCGATGGCATTATCAGCCAGTTCGAGGGCTATGAGGAACTCGAGGAGCTGGACTGGGAGGCCTACCGCACTAAGTACGGCGACGTCCAGCGACTCGACCGCATCCTCAAGGCCGAGGGAGACACACCCGACCGCTACAAGCTCTCCAAGCAGGCTGACACTCTAATGCTGTTCTTCCTGTTCCCTGAGGAGGAACTCTGGCGGCTCTTCGAGCAGCTCGGCTACGAGTATGCGCCGGACACGGCCCGCAAGAACATCGCCTACTACGAGCCCCGCACCACCCACGGCTCGACTTTGAGCTTCGTCGTGCACGCCGCCATTCTTGCCGACCTGGACCCCGAACGCTCGTGGAAGATGTTTATGACCGCGCTGGAGAGCGACGTAGGCGATATCCAGGGCGGCACTACTAAGGAGGGCATCCACATGGGGCTGATGGCCGGGACGCTGGACTTGATCCAACGCGGCTACGTTGGGGCTGAGATCCGGGACGGCACCCTCTACTTCAGCCCGAAGCCGAACGAGAGGCTGGAGGGCCTCTCGTTCCCCATGCGATTCCGCGAGACGTCGATCGAGGTTACGTTAAAGGAAGGCAAGCTGGCGGTCGCCACACAGACCGACGGCTTCAACCGGTCCATCGAGGTCGGCGTCGGCGAGGAGGTCC
>JALZFJ010000279.1 GCA_030867425.1 Actinomycetota bacterium
GAGGCGCGGACCCCCTTACTGGGGAGCCAACAAGTAAAGGAGCTTGAGGAAGTGAGCATTGTTATCGACGACTTCACCAGTGGTAAGTACACGTTTACTGCCCCGACCGGCCACGAAAAGAACTCTCTCGCCCAACAGGGCACGATGAGAGGGGGGTGGCGGCGCACGAGCATCCTGTCCCAGGCCAATCCCCGGAACCAGCCTTTCCATGCTGACATCGCCGCGCAAGGCATCGACGTCGGTACCGGCTTGCTCCATCTCACGGTCGGCACCAGGTCGATCGTCCATCTTGAGCTTCACTACGGTTGGGGGAACGGGACCACAGCCGCTCCCCTGAAGCTCGACCTCACCCAGTTTACAAAGTTGAGAATCAACTTTGACTGCACGGTCGCCGGAGGCACCATCGTGAACTGGTACTACTTCTCCGGTGACGGAAGGCGGACGGCGGTAGCCGATCACGTCAATCAGGCATCTCTGTTCCACGGATTTCCGTTCGACTTGACCATTCCTACAGTGCCAAGTGAGGCGAATCAGGCCAATCCGAAGGATGTTCAGAAGATGTTCATCGAATTCGACGCCCGGACCGGATTCGCCATCGAGTCTCTCGAACTGATCTGAGGTTCCCCGTCGCCACCGGGCTAGTCACGCGTCGCGGATTTGACTTGGGCAAGGGCAGCCCGTCCCCGACGGACCTTGGTGATGATTTCCTCGGCGCTCTTGTGCCAGACGAACGGCTTGGGATCGTCGTTCCAGTGCTCCACGTAGGTCTCGATTGCATCGATGAGCGCGCCGACGCTGTTGAAGGTCCCCCGTCGCAGGCGTCGGTCGGTCAACTCCTTGAACCAGCGCTCCACGAGGTTGAGCCAACTCGAGCTCGTCGGGATGAAGTGCAGGTGCCAGCGCGCCCGCTTGGGGTGAGCGAGCCACCTCTGGACTTCGGGTGACTTGTGCGCCGACAGGTTGTCCAGCACGACGTGGACGTCGAGGTGGCGGGGCACGTGCAGGTCGACCAGCTTGAAGAAGCGCAGCACGTCCGCGCCGGTGTGGCGCTTCCTGCAGTCGGTGATTACCTCGCCGGTGGCGACGTTGAGCGCGGTGAACAGGTCGGTCGTGCCGTTGCGCTTGTAGTCGTGGGTCATGGTGCCCGCCCGACCGGGGCGCATGGGCAGCGACGGCTGCGTGCGGTCCAGGGCTTGGACCTGGGTCTTCTCATCGAAGCTGAACACCGCCGCTCGCTCGGGGGGGTTCGAGTAGAGCCCCACCACGTCGACGAGCTTCTCTTCGAAGCGGGGGTCGGTGGACACCTTGAAGCGGTCCACCCGCCACGGACGCAGGTTGTGGTCCCGCCAGATGCGGGCCACGGTGTCCTTGCCGACCCCGTGACGGGCGGCCATCAGCCGGGTGCTCCAGTGAGTGGAGCCGTCGTCGGGGACGGCGTGCAGCGTGTCGTGCACGACCGCGGCCACGGTGCCCTCGGGGATCCACGACTTACGACCACGGCCGGGGGCGATCTTGCCGAACTCGGCCAAGCCCCTCTCGGCGAAGCGCGCCCGCCACGCGCGCACCGAATTGGCGCTCACCCCCACCCGTCGGGCGATCTCGTTGTTGGCCACGCCCTCGGAGGCGAACAGCAACGCCTTGGCCTGCTGCACGGTGCGATGTCGAGCCGATGTGGAACGCGCCACCCGCTCCAAGGTGCTGCGCTGCTCCTCGGTCAGACAGAGGGCGGGGGCCGGGGCCGGCATCGTCAACATGGTGCCAGCCTATCTACTGAAGCTATTTCATCGACGGATGACTAGAGGCATCACATAACCTCGAACCACGCAGCGGGACCGCCTGTCCCTGATCGCCGGCTGAGTGTCACAAACCCGTTCGCCTCAGACGGTTCCATCGAGGTCGGGCGCCTCGAGTTCGGGGAGCGGTCCCAGGAGCTCACAGAACCGCTCGTACATCCGCTCGAGGTCAGGTAGGTCGTCGGTGCGGAGGACAAAGGTTGGCGGCTGCGTCCAACGCATGATGTCGTTGGCAAAGTATGTGTGGTTGAGGATGCGATCAGTCGCGTGAATCCACCAATCGCGTGTTTCGTCGATGTAGGGAAACCGGACGTTGAACTCATGCCATAGCTCCTCGGCGCCGGGCACCTCGTAGCCGACCCATGCTTGCCGTATCTGCTCCATGAGCCGCCATGCGGCGATAAGGTAGAAGTCGAGGTCGACCCGGTGGCTCTCGCTTCCACCTTCAAGGCGGGCTACCTGAACCCGCATCGCCTCGATCGTCTGGTCTGCCCAGTACCTGATATTGACGAGCCTTCGCTGTCGGCGATTCATGAGACACCAAGGGTCGCGCATCTGTCACCCCTCAGTGCGCCCCTATCGCCGGGTAGGTGGGACAGCGCCCTCTCCCACGCCCACCCGCGCCGACAGGTGCCGGACGACTTCGGCACGAGGCCCGGCCCTCGATAGCCTGCCGGCCGTCGTAAGCGGAGAGCCTCTGGCTGGGCGGCCGGAATTGATGCTGCCGTCCTCCGGACGTCGCCGCCCGACAAGGGAAACGCATCTTGCGCTTCGATATCACCCACGGCGGCGCCAGGGGTGTGCGCCGGTCGCTTGCTCCAGGCGGCGCCTCCAGGCACCGGGCCTGGACCTAGCACGGGTTTGGCTGTGGCCGGATTTGCGCCGTCGGATGATCTCGCCACACGCCAGACTGTTGCCATCGACGATCCGATCGACCTTCGCCGAAACGTCTTGCGTCGCGTCCGGTATGCGACGAACGTGCTCGCCCTCGCGACCGACTCGGTACCACCAGAAGGGCCCTTCGACGCGGCACTCACAAACGGCCTTCTGGCCATCGTTGCCAAGGAGTGGCCAGGCAAGGAGGTCAAGAAGGACGGTAGCGACCGGATGCTAGCGGCGTCGGCACTACTCCAGGTGATTGAGGACAACGGCGGTTTGCGCTGCGTCGATCTTGAGCTCCTACGGGAGGGTCTCGACCTCACCCAACCCTTTCGGCACGGCCGAGCGGACGACGAGTTCGCGGTCATAGTCCGACGTCACATCGAAGCGCTCGAGAACCTGGACGAGCACCCCTCGCTGCGGTTCCTTGAGAGAGCGCGTGGCAAGTCGCTACAGGAGTGCGTCGTCATCGCGTTTTGGGAGCGGACTGAGGAGGAGCTTCCCTTCGATCCGAAGGACCGGCTGGAGGTGCCGGAACCCGACTACTGCGACGAGTGCGGCCGGCAGACATTCCTCCGGGCGGGGTGGGACGTGTTCGGTGGCGACGATGCAGAGGGCTTCTGCCTCGCGTGCGGTTACCAACTCACGGAGGACGAGGCGTACGAGCGCGCCATTGAGAGACGCCTTCGTGAGCTCATCATCGAAGACACATGAGCATGCCTGTTGCGCCCTCAACAGCTGCGGCGTGTGACCCGGTCTCCCATGCACGCCAGCCGCCGGCCGGCTGGTAGTTGCTCTGTCGAGATCCGCGCGCCGAACGCCAAGCCAGCCTCGGGAGGCGCGCCGCACGACTTCGGCACCAGCCGGGCGCTCGGTAACACCGAGCCCTCGCCGTGCCGGCACCCCCCGCTAGGCACTCGGAATTGCCGGATGAAGTGCGGACCTCCGCAATCGGACCCGCCCTGTAACGCGCACTCATCACGCTGTCGCACTACCCTCGGCCGGGTCTCGTCCGGTCGCGCAGCGCCGCCCGGGAACCGGCAACGAGGATCTGGAGCACTGGTATCCACCACCTGCACGGTGAGGGAGACCAGGGTCCGGGTGGGTGCCCGGGCTAGGTCTGACCCTACGAATACCGGCTGACGCTCTCGTACTCGAGGGTTGTCCTGATATCGATCCGTCGACCTGGCCCGGCCACCTACCCGGTACCGACCGGTTGGACGGAAGTGACTTACTAGGAGCCTGTCCCAGAGGCCCGTCGTTGTCTTGTCCGCCGTCCCGGCCGGCTCGGTCCAACCCTCACCCGAGCACGAGAAGGGATGAACCGTGACCACGATGCCAGACAGGATCACCGGAGGCGTCGACACCCACCTCGACGTGCACGTGGCCGCCGCCTTGGACTCCATCGGCGGGCTGCTGGGGGTCGAGTCGTTTCCCGCCGACGCCGCCGGCTACCGCCGGCTGCTCGCCTGGCTGCGCAGCTTCGGGACCGTCGAGCTCGTCGGCGTGGAGGGCACCGGCAGCTACGGCGCCGGCCTGACGCGACACCTTCAGGCCAAGGGCATCGCCGTCGTCGAGGTCGACCGGCCGAACCGCCAGGAGCGGCGGCGGGCGGGCAAGTCCGATCCCCTCGACGCCATCGAGGCGGCCCGAGCGGCGCAGTCGGGTCGAGCGAAGGGCGCAGCAAAGACGAGAAACGGCAACGTGGAGGCCATCCGTGTGCTGCGGGTTGCCCGCTCGAGCGCCCGCAAGGACCGTGTGCGTGCGCTCAACCAGCTTCGCAGCCTGGTGTCCACCGCCCCGGAAGAGCTTCGGAGCGAGCTTCGGGGCCTGAGTATCTGCCGGCTGGTGAACAAGACGGCAGGCCTGCGACCCAATGGACGAACCGACGTCATCAACGC
>JALZFJ010000385.1 GCA_030867425.1 Actinomycetota bacterium
CGCGGCCAGATCCTCCAAAGTCTCAGAACATACGACCTTGCCGGCTTCAATGACCTCTTCGAGACGAGTGCCACGCGAGGCTTCGTAGACCACTTTGTCGAAGATCTCCCACGCCTCTCCGCCGGGCTGGGCCATGACTGCACCGGCGTACTCGGAGTAGCCTACGGTCTCGTTTCCGAAGCGTCTGCCCTCGCAGTTAACGAGGATCGCGCCGTTTACGACGACTCCCCAGGTGACGAGCGGTCCGTCGGGGGCGGCGACGGAGGCGTGTCCCTGGTAGGAGCCCATGTGCTCGGTCGCCGCTCCTAAAGAGATGCCCCACAGTATGCCTTCACCGGTGTTGTTGGGCGAGCCGTAGTAGAGCGCCGAAGCGGCCTCCGGACCGAGGTGCTCCCTTACCATCTCCTGGTTTCCCCCGAAGCCGTTGAGCGCCAGGATCACCACCCCGGCCGTGATGGCGCCGTCAGCCGTCTCGACACCCGAGACGCGCGTCCCGTCCCACGCCAGGCCGCTCACCGGTACGTTCGTCCGCAGCTCTACTTTGGGGTCTTTGCGGATCGCATCTTCGAGTTGACGGGCAAGCTCGGAGCCGTAGCTCTTTTTCGGGCCGTGCATCCGCAGTCGGCTCTGGCCGGGGTAGAGGAAGTCGGTGAAGCAGACCATCTCACAGCCCGCTTCGTCGGCGAGCCACTCGACGAGCGGGGCCGATTCTTCGCAGAGCAGGCGGGTTAGCTCCCTATCACTCTCGTGGTTATTCTTTTTGAAGATGTCTTCGGCCATCAAATCGGGTGTGTCGTCAAGGACGCCGACTTCCCTCTGGAAGTGGGTCCCGGCGGCGGGGATCAGACCTGTCGAGCGCACCGTGTTGCCGGCGAGCTCGCCACCCTTCTCCAGAACGAGCACCCGAACACCGCGCTTCGCCGCCGCGAGCGCCGCCAACATCCCGCATGCCCCTGCCCCGACCACGACCATGTGAGGGTCCGCCCGGCGTGGTTCATCTCGGTCGCCTTCCATAGTCGATTCTTCGACCGCGCTTTAAGGGGTAGCGAGCGGCTGCTCGGTGGTCATGGGGCGCTTGAGGTAGGCGCCTCTGGGA
The DNA here is from genome assembly GCA_030867425.1 of Actinomycetota bacterium. Lineage (GTDB taxonomy): Bacteria > Actinomycetota > Rubrobacteria > Rubrobacterales > Rubrobacteraceae > Rubrobacter_F. Next base: position 1,097 of record JALZFJ010000385.1, read on the forward strand.
CCGCCGGTGGCCTCCCCATCGGCGAAGACGGTCCGACCGCGCAAGATGGTACGGACCGGCCAGCCGGTGAGCTCCATCCCCTCGAATGGGGTGTACTCCTGGGCCGATAGGAGCCGCTCGGCCGTTACGGGGTGGGTCTCTTCCAAGCTCACTATCGCGAGGTCGGCGTCGGCGCCGATCGTGATAGCTCCCTTGCGAGGGCTGAGGCCGTAGGCCCGGGCCGGGTTCGTAGCGACGAGGTCCACGATGCGCCCGAAGGAGAGGCCGCGTCTCCGGCCTTCGGTGAGGATAAACGGATAGATGAGGGCGGTGCCGCCGAAGCCGGGGAGAGCCTGCCAAAGGTCGCCCTCCTTGTGCTCCTCCGAGCAGCAGGCGTGGTCGGAGCAGACCCAATCTATCTCGCCCCGCTTCGCACCACGCCAGAGGGCATCGACGTCGCTCTGCGCCCTTATGGGCGGGTTGACCTTGCCGCGCTGGTCGTTGTAGCTCTCATAGGTTAGCGCTAGGTGGTGCAGCGTCGTCTCCAGGCGGGCGTCGAGCGTGGGATGCTGGCGCTTGAGCTCGAGCGCCGCGTCTAGCGCCTCCTCGCTAGAGAGGTGCAGCAGGTTAATCGGGCAGCGCGTGTGCCCGGCCAAGACACCGACCTCCGCTACGGCGAGTTGCTCCGTGAGGGCCGGGCGAGATGCGCTGTAGGCTTCGAGCCCGGTGAGCGTGCTCTCCTCTCTGACACGCTCGCCGAAGACCCGGATGAGCTCCGGCTGCTCGCAGTGGATGGAGAGCGAGACCCGCGAACCGTCGGTACGGGCCTCCTGCACCCTCGCCACCTGTTCCATGATCTCGAACAGGTGCCCGAGGTCGTAGTTCTCGCTCATCGTGTAGCCTTTGGCGTCGCTCGACGCGCCAGAGAGGTCCAACCCCTTGTAGAACATGTAGTACTTGAAGGAAGAGACGCCCTCCTCGTTGAGGAGGTTCTCGATCTCGGCGATCTGCTCTCGTGCCATCGGCGCGAGGTGGTAACCGTAGTCCGCGTAAGAGTGGCCGTTTGTCGCCTCCAAGACCTCCGGGAAGATCTCCGCGTACGGCCCGCTCTTGTTCAGGTAGTGGCTCCCCGTCCTGAAGTAGCTGATAACGCTCGTCACCCCGCCGGCTAGAGACGAGAGCGTCTCACTCTCCGCGTCCTCCGTTATGTCGCGGTAGATGCCGAGGTGGAAGTGGGCGTCTACCGCTCCCGGTAAGACCAGCTTCCCCTCGGCGTCTACGACCTCCTCCGCCTCACCGGAAGAGATCTCCCCCACCGCAGCGATCCGACCGTCTTTGATCCCTACGTCCGCCCGTACCGGTTCTCCTCCCGGCAGCACGGCCCGCCCGTTTAGTACGGCAGTATCGAACGCCGCCATGAACACCCCTTCCCCTTCTTCAGACCCCGCGAGCCCCACCCAAGTCGTCGGTTTGTTCCTCTGAAAGGAACACCTCTCGCTTCGCCACGTCGCAAACATACAAGAAACAGCCGTCGCGGTCAAAGGTTTGATTCCGGACTTTGTATGAGGCATCATTGCCGGTGCCAGTGAGCGTCGTGAAAGTGGAACATAGTCGTTCCTTCCAGAGAAACGAGCCGCGAAAGAGGTTTCCCGCCCAGCGGGGGTACGGAGTCGGCGGCCCGGGTAGCCGACGTGTTGCTGACCTTCGCGGGCAGTGGGGAGCAGCAGAGGGTCAGCGAGATCTCGCGCAGGCTCGGCTTGAGCAAGGCCGTGGTTCACCGGATACTTCGGTCGCTGGTCTCGCGTCACCTCGTCTCCTTGGACGAGATGAGCGGCGGGTACCGGCTCGGTCCGGCGGCGGCGACTTTGGGGGCGCGCGCCTTACGAGATCTTAACCTAAGAGAGAACGCTCTGCCGGTTCTCCGGCGGTTGCAGCAGGAGTCGGGCGAGACGGCCACGGTCTCGGAGCTGGTGGGGGTATCGAGGGTGTACCTTGACCAGGCTCCGAGCCTGAAGGAGGTAAAGATGACCGTGGAGATCGGGCGCCCCTTCCCGCTACACGCCGGGGCGTCCAGCCGGGCGATAATGGCCTTTGCCCCGCCCGACCTGCGCCAGCAGATACTAGAAGGACCGCTTGAAGCACTCACCCCGAAGACCATCGTGGACCGCGAGACTCTCGAGCTCTCGATCTCACACGTCGCGAGCGTCGGAGCGGCGGCCTCTTTCGGCGAGCGCCAACCCGGGGCCGCCTCTGTAGCCGCGCCCCTGCTTGGTAATGACGGCCACGCGGTCGGGTCCGTCAGCGCGTGCGGTCCGGTCGACCGTTTCGACGAAGCGGCGGTCGAGAGACTCCTGCCGCTGGTCCGAAGCGCCGCGCACGAGGTCTCGTCGAGGATAGATAGACACTGGTAAGGAGGTATTTAGGGTTGGGGAACCAGACGGCGCTCGAAGGGGTCAAGGTAATAGACGCGGCGACGCTCTTCGCCGGGCCGCTCGCCGCAACGGTGCTGGGAGACTTCGGGGCGGAGGTCCTGAAGGTCGAGCACCCGCGGGGGGACCCATCGCGGACGCACGGGTATGCGAAGGACGGCGTCGGCCTTTGGTGGAAGATGCTCGGGCGCAACAAGAAGGCCATTACGTTAAACCTGGGCAAACCAGAGGGGCAGGAGATCTTTAAAGACATCACCCGCGACGCCGACGTCGTTATCGAGAGCTTCAGGCCCGGTACCTTCGAGCGCTGGAACCTCGGCTACGAGGAGCTAAAGGAGGAAAACCCTGGTCTCGTGTTTGCCCGCGTGACCGGCTTCGGTCAGTTCGGCCCGTACAAAGACCGCCCCGGCTTCGGAACTTTGGCCGAGTCTATGAGCGGCTTCGCCCACGTCACCGGCCAGCCTGATGGACCGCCGACGCTCCCGCCGTTCGGGCTGGCGGATGGGATCGCGGCTTTGGCGACGGCGTGCGCCATCCTGATGGCGCTGCGCGTCCGCGACGCCACGGGCAAAGGGCAGGTCGTGGACCTGGCGATCATCGAGCCCATTTTCACAGTCCTCGGTCCCCAGCCGATCGTCTACGACCAGCTCGGCGTGATCCAGGAGCGCAGCGGCAATCGCTCCGTGAACAATGCCCCGCGCAACACCTACCAGACCAAAGACGGCAAGTGGGTCGCGATCTCGACGAGCGCCCAGAACATCGCCGAGCGCGTCATGCGCCTCGTCGGGCATCCGGAGTACATAGACGAGCCGTGGTTCGAGAGCGGCTCAGAGCGCGCCAAGCACGCCGACGAACTCGACGAGGCAGTGCAAAGCTGGATCTCCGAGCGCACCACGGACGAAGTGGTCGAGGCTTTCGAGGATGCCAACGCTGCCATCACCCCCATCTACAACATCGAAGACATCATGCAAGACGCCCAGTACAACGCCCTGAACTCGATCATCTCCGTCGAAGATCCCGAGCTCGGCCCCCTCAAGATGCAGAATGTGCTCTTCAGGCTCTCGGAGACCCCCGGCGAGGTCCGATGGTCCGGCCCCCGCCTGGGCGAGCACAACGAAGAGGTCTACGGGGAGCTGGGGATAGACAAGGAGCGGCTGGAGGAGCTGAAAGCGGGAGGTGTGGTGTGATCTCGTCCGCTCCCCTCTTCCGGAGCTACCTTTACGCGCCAGGCAACGACCCGCGCAAGATCGAGAAGGCCCTCGCCTCCGAAGCCGATGCCGTGGTCCTCGACCTCGAAGACGCCGTCGCCCCGAACCGCAAGGAGGAGGCCCGCGAATCGGTCTCCGAGGTGCTTCGCTCTAGACCCTCAAAGCCGGTCTTCGTCCGCGTAAACGCCCCCGGCTCCGCGCTCGCCGAGGAGGATATCGGGGCGATCTCGGGACCTCATCTCTCCGGGCTCCGGCTGCCGAAGACGGAGTCGGCGGAGGCCGTGCAGAGCGTAGCGGAGCGGCTGGAAACTTTGGGGTGCGAAGCCGGCATCCAGTGCCTGATCGAGTCTGCCCTGGGACTCGAACTCGCCCCCGAGATCTCACGAGCCCACGAGAGGGTCGTCGGCATCGGCCTCGGGGAGGCCGACCTCACCGCGGACCTCGGCGTCCGCGACGAGGCGGGGCTCTTGTACGCGCGCTCGCGGGTGGTCGCCACCGCGAGAGCAGCCGGACTGCCCGGGCCGGTGCAGAGCGTGTACACGAACGTGCGCAACACGGACGGGCTCAAGCAGTCTACTGAAGTAGGCAAGAATCTCGGGTTCGTGGGACGTTCGGCCATACATCCCGCCCAGATCCCGGCGATCAACGAAGTCTTTACCCCCACCGAGGAGGAGGTCGCCGAGGCGGAAGGGCTTCTCGCCCGGCTGGATGAGTCGGCCGGGAAGGGTACCGGCGCCTTCGTCCTCGAGGACGGCCGGTTCGTGGATAAGGCCGTCGTCGAGTCGGCGCGCCTGACGCTCACCCTCGCCCGTCGGGGCGAGGAGGAAAGGGTGTCATGAGCGGGCTGCTGGAAACTATAGCGTCGGGGACAGACATCTACGACCTGGCGCAGCCGCTTGCCGCCGAGACACCCCACTCGCCCAACCACCCGCCTTTTCG
>JALZFJ010000344.1 GCA_030867425.1 Actinomycetota bacterium
GAGAGGGACCTCGTGCGCGTAGGCGTCGCCAACCAGACGACGATGCTCATGACCGAGACCATGGCCGTGGGCGAGGAGATTCGTAAAGCCATGTTAGAGCGCTACGGCGAGGAGAACCTGGAGGAGCACTTCGAGCTCTTCGATACCATCTGCTCGGCGACGCAGGATCGGCAGGACGCTCTCTTCGGGCTCCTGGAGCACCCTTTAGACGTCATCGTCATAGTCGGCGGCTACAATTCCTCGAATACGAACAACCTGGCGATCATCGCCTCGGAGAAGGTGCCTCGTAGCTACCACGTAGCCAGCGGGGACTGCATAGAGAGAGACATGATCCGGCATAAACCCTCCGGCACCCCCTTGGATCTACGCGAGGAGGTCGAGGAGGAGGGATGGCTCCCCGAAGGCTCGGTCAGGGTTGGGCTCACCGCCGGAGCATCCACCCCCAACTCCCAGATAGGGCTCGCCGTTGGTCGCATCCTCGAGGCCAGGAACCTCTCGCTCGAGCTGGCGTTAGCCTAAAGAACTAAACCTAGCGGGCTTGCTGTTCGCCTATCTCCAGGACCTTGCGGGCGATGTCGACGAACTCTTGGGCGTCCGCGGGGCCAGGATCGACGGTGGCGCCGGTATCGAGGACTACCTGCACGTCGCCCTTCTTTGCCCCCGCAGAGCCCTCCAGATAATAGCGGAGGACATAAGCGGCGCCTGCCGCGAGACTCAAGAAAAACAGGCGGCCCAGAACCTTCCTCATCTCTGCTCCTATTCCCTGGAACCGAGCACCCGTTCGATCTCCCTACGAACGTTGCGCATGTCGTAGAGGACGAGGCCGACCCGGGCGTCGGGACCGGTCGTCGCGGCCAGGATATCTCCTCCTTCCAGGCCGACGAGGAGCACGTGGCCTCCTTCTTCCTTGATCCTGGCCTGGGTAAAAGAGCTCCCGCCACTCTCCCGCGCGACCCTGCGGGCGAGGCCAACCAGAGCTCCGAGCATGGCAGCGTACCGCTTCCGGTCCACCCCGGGTGGCAGCGTCGAAGCTTTGAGCTTCCCACCCCCGGAGAGCACCGTCGCTGTCGTAACCTCCCCGGAGAGCGCCCGCAGGTTCTCGAGCACCTCTTCCAACTCTCCCGCGTCGGTCGCGCTACCCTCGGCCATCTTCCTCCTTAAATGCCCCGTACACCTCTCAGGGCGAGCATTATACCCCTGGCGACGCTCTTGCTACACTGTCCCCGTCCTGCCGGTGGGCAGCTGGGGAACATAGGGCTGGGGCACCAGCACATAAGCCAGATCTACTTCGTCAAGCCCACCGAGATATATCTAGACTACAGCGAAGACAGGGAAGAGTTGGCGGTGAATCCTGAAGTCCGCGGCTGGTGCCAGAGAGCTCTTACTGTCTTATTTTTAGTAGGGCCAGGGGCCTTGAGGTCCATCGACCGCCTACGGGTCTGAGCAGTCGCGGCGGTAGCCGCAGTTGGGGCAGACGAGCTTGCAGTGCAGGCCGAACATCTCTGTCCCGCACAGCTCGCACTCCTCTCCCGGATCCTCTAGGGCTTCGGAGCCTCTGATCTCTTCCCGCTCTCCTACCTCGTCCATTCCCTAAGTATACGAGCGCTCCGGCCCATGGACACCACCAAGTTTTCTGTAAAGGCGAGTTAAGGTCGGGGACCCTCGCCCCCCCGGTCGCTGCTTCTCCGGGCGCGGTTATCGACGGCCTCGGCCAAAGGTTTGGCGAGCGAGGATTTGAAGCCGGTGGAGGAGAGGATCTTTTGGGCCTGGCGGAGGGATGTGGTCAGGGCGTTCGTGAGGATGCCGAGGGTGACGAGGTTCTCTTGGAGCTCCGAGACCCGGATGGGTAGGGCCTGGGCGCTGGCGTCGAGTGCGGCGAGGTTTTTTTCGAGCACGGTGGCGCGCTCGGCGAGCCGGACCACCTCGGCGGAGAAGTAGGTCTGCAGCTCTATACGGGTGCGGCGCAGCCTGAAGCCGGCCCGGAGGGCGAAGATCGCCGCGACGAGGGCGACGGACGCGCTAGCGAGTACCATGATAATAAGGAACGTCCCCATGGCCGCTCTACGGTAGCACGGAGGCGGCGAGCTTTACAAACCGCGATGAGGTGGTATAACCGGAACCGACGACGCGGGGTGGAGCAGTCAGGTAGCTCGTCGGGCTCATAACCCGAAGGTCGCAGGTTCAAATCCTGCCCCCGCTACTAGGAGGGCCTCGCTACGGCGGGGCCCTTTCGCGTTGGTGGTGGTACGCGGACCGAGCAGGGCGAGCTACGTTGTGGACCTTTGACGCGGTCTATTGCCAGAGACCAGAATGTCTTGTATATTCGTGCGCATCTTCGAGCGGCCCCGAGGGTGCTTAAAGGGGGCACGCGAGAAGCTTTGACCTACCGAGACCAGGGGAGGGGGGTAGGGAGGAAAGAAGCCGATGCAGGGAGGCCAGGGGCCCGGGCAAAGGGTGTTCTTGGTAAGGAGGATCCTGGCTGCCCTAATCATCCTGCTCTTGTTAGTCCTGCTCGTACCGCTGGCCTGCCAAGCCCTCTTCGGACCGGAGGAAGATACCGCCGAGCAGGAAGAGAACGCCGCCGATGATAGTTCCACCGGCAGCGAGATCGACGCGGGAGATGGCGATAGTGCTTCCAGCGATGCGGAAGATGACGAGGACGAGAGCAGCGGTACGGCTGGAGAAGTCGCAGCCGTGCCGGATTTCGCCGAGACGATCTCCAGCTTCGAAGCCGCTCCCGCCGGGGGTGGTCCACTTGTCGGCGGCGAGATCTCAGAGCAAGTTTCGCCGATCCCCGGCGTCATCACTGCCGACCAGTCTCCGATCCCTCCTGCCACCTCGGTCGTTCCTGCCGCTCCGATAGTCCCCGAAGCCCCGATCGCCTTTGAGGAGCCGAGCCCCATCGCGGAGCCGATAGTCTTCGCGGAGCCGATAGTCTTCGACGAGCCGGTCGATTTCGGCGTCAGCGAGGTTGCGGCCACTGCGGCCTCGGGCGGCGCCGCGGCTTTCGTCGGTGACGGAGTAACCGTGGCCGAAACCGGGGGGTTCCATGACTTTCGTCAGCGACGGAGTAACCGTGGCCGAAACCGGGGGTTCCACGGCTTTCGTCGGTGACGGAGTAGCCGTGGCCGAAACCGGTGGCGCCTTCGCGGCCGGTTAGCGGACGCCGTAGGGGAAGGGTTCGGGAACGACCGCGCGGCGCTAACCAACGGCATCTGTGGGGGCTCGCGCCCGACCGGTGGCTCAAGGGCCACCTCGTAGGTTTGGTTTTGTCCTCTTCTACCGGTCTTTCGCTATTCTCTACAATATCTTTATGGAACCCTCTGAGTTTCCCGCCGCCGCAGAACTAACCGCCCGACGCTTCGGCATGGACCTCTCACAGCCGCTAGCGATGGTCTCCGGCGGACCGGATTCGGTGGCGCTGTTGCGCGTGCTCGTCGAGCTAGGAAGCCAGCCGGTGGTGCTGCACGTGGACCACGGGCTGCGCGGCGAAGAGTCCCTGATGGACGCGGAGTTCGTGCGAGGACTGTGCGAGGAGCTGGGTCTGGTCCATATAGAGCGGCGGGCGGAGCTTGGGGAAGGGAACCTCCACGAGGAGGCCCGGCGGGAGCGATACCACTTCGCGGAGCAGCTCGCGGGCGAACGGGGGCTCTCTGCCATCGCCACCGGGCACACAGCCGACGATGTAGCCGAGACGGTCGTGCTCAACTTGGCCCGGGGGGCGGGGCTGCGGGGGCTCTCGGGGATCCCACCGGTACGAGGGCGGGTGGTGCGGCCCTTGATCCGTCACCGCCGATGCGACATCCTGAGCTACCTTGAGCACCTGGGCCAACCCTACCGCACCGATAGGAGCAACCTCACCCCGAAATATGCCCGCAACCGAGTGCGCCTGGAGGTCTTGCCGGTCCTGGAGGAGCTGTACCCGAGAGCTGTCGACAACATCGCCCATGGAGCATCCCTGGTGCGCGAGGACCTCGAAGTCCTCGAAAATCTCGTCGCGGGGATCGTCCGCAAACGGGGCGAAGAGGTCGTCGTGCCGCTCGGCGATCTCGGGCGAATGCCGTCAGCTTTGAGGCGCCACGCGGTGCGGTGCGCGCACGCAACGCTGGCCCCGGGCGAGACGTACCTCGGCTCCGCCGCTGTCGAGGGCATCCTGAAGCTCGCTCAGGAGAGGCGGGAGGGCACAGGGTTGCTACATCTGCCCGCGGGCGTGATCGCCGCGGTCCGCTTCGGTGAGGAGCTCGCCCTCTACCGGGAAACGGAACCGTCTTCGGGAGAGGAGGATCTCCTCGTCGGCGAGCAAGGCTTCGACGGTTGGGTCGTGGACGTGCGAGAAGTCCCGGGTCTCGATGCGAATGACGCGGCCCGTCCGGAGGTCGCGTACCTGGACGCTTCTCAAGGACCGTACCGGGTGCGGATGGCGCGGGAGGGGGATACTTTTCGCCCATTGGGCCTCGGGGGTACGAAGAAGGTCTTCCGGGCGATGATGGACCGAAAGGTACCCAAAGACCTCCGGCACCGGACGCCGGTGGTGGTGGGCGCTTCGGGTAAGGTGGCCTGGGTCTTTCTCGGGGAGACGGACGAGGAGTTCAAAGTGGGCGCAGGGATAGAGAAGGCGCTACGGTTGGAGGTGAAGAAGACCCGGTGAAGATGACCAGCATGATGCCCGACGTGGCCGAGGTGCTCGTAACCGAGGCGGAGATCCAGGAAAAGGTCCGGGAGATAGGCGCCCGCATCACCCAAGACTACCGCGGGGAGAAGCTGCTCTTGATCGGCGTACTGCGCGGGGCGGTCGTGGTGATGGGTGACCTCATGCGACAGATAGACCTGCCGTGCGAGATCGACTTCATGGACATAAGCTCTTATGGGTCGGGGACTACGAGCAGTGGGGTCGTGCGTATTCTCAAGGACCTTGAAGAAGACATCACGGGCAGGCACGTCCTGATCGTCGAGGATATCGTAGACACTGGCCTCACGCTTTCTTACCTCAGACGCTCGCTGCTGGCCCGCAACCCGGCCTCCTTGGAAATCTGCGCACTTGTGACCAAACCAGCGCGCCGCAGGGTGGAGCTCGACATCAAGTACTTGGGCTTCGAGGTACCGGACGAGTTCGTCGTAGGCTACGGGCTGGACTACGCGGGCACCTACCGCAACCTCCCCGACATCTGCGTCCTCAAAGAAGAGGCCTTCGGCGGAGGTCAGGCGCCAAAATAACTTCCGTCGGGGCGAACGCTTCGATCTGGGAAGCAGGTAGTATAATCTCACTGTACCTTAAAGTGCGTATGAGAGGTAAGAGCAGTTGGGCAGATTCCTAAGAGGCGGCGCGCTCTACGTCATCGTCTTGTTAATCTTCGTCGCGTTGGTGGCGAACGTTATCCGCGCCGGCAACCCGAACGTCGAGGAACTCAACTCCCAGGAGTTCCAGGAGGCCGTAGACAGCGGGTCCTTCTACATCGCGGGTGATGAGAACGACAACGACCGGCTCCTGGTCAAGGACGAGGACCAGACCGTTACTGGCTACCTCGAGAGCGAGGGCGAGAAATTTGAGTACCCCTACCCCGAGGGGTACGACATAGCCCAAGTCTTCAACGACGCCAAGATACCGTTCTACACCGACCCGCAGAACACCGGGTTCTGGCTCGGTTTGCTCGGCACGATCGGGCCGCTCTTGATCTTCCTCCTTCTCTTCCTCTTCCTGATGAGCAGCATGCAGGGCAGCGGCAACCGGGTGATGAGCTTCGGCAAGAGCCGTGCCCGGCGCATGACCAAGGACTCCCCAAAGGTTACCTTCGCGGACGTCGCTGGTGCCAACGAGGCCGTCCAGGAGCTCACCGAGATCAAGGAGTTCCTCGAGGCCCCGCAGAAGTTCCAGAGGCTCGGCGCGAGGATACCCAAGGGCGCCTTGC
>JALZFJ010000368.1 GCA_030867425.1 Actinomycetota bacterium
GAAGAGCGAGGATGCCCCAGGGGAAGAGCAAGACCGCGAGGAGCACCGAGATCGGGAGCACCGGCAATGCCGCCCGCACAGAGTAGCGGCGCCTCGCGCGGGCCGGGAGGGGCTCTAAGTGTTCGAGGGAAGCGGCGAAGCGAGGAGCCGCTCCCCGTAGAAGTTCCTCGACCTCCTTTCGGGACAGGAGCGGGAAGAGGGTGGTCGAGACGCCCCTCTCGTCGGCGAACCCGGCGCTCTCGACTCGGAGCGCCGCGTACCCCAGCGGCTGTCGCAAGGCGCCCTCGACGATCCTTATGGCCTGGATACGAGCGACGGGGATCGTCGTCTCGTAGCGGTTGTGGAGGCCGCGCACTACGTACAAGTACTTCCCGTCCGCCGAGCGCGCGAGGGTGAAGCCAGCGTGGGCGAGGACGGTGCCCAGGATCGCGAGCACCCAGGCAAAGAGGGCGACGGCGAAGGCGAGGAGGAGGGCCGCGAAGAAGGTCCGGGGGATCAAGGCTTCGGAGATACGCTCCGCCAGGTCCCTACGGAGCAGGTCGTCCAGGGTCTGCCAGGCACCGAAGACGACCGCGGCCGCGACCCCGATCTGCCCGCTCGTCAGCCCCGCCAGGAGGAGGTCGCGGACGGAGAGCCGGCGGATCACGGTCGGGGAGGACACTACGGAGGTCTCATCCGCTCCCTCGTAGGTCCGACGCGCGCTCGTGAGCTCCTCACGCAGGGCTTCGGCCTCCGGGCGGGAGAGGGCGGGGAGCGATATCTCCGGTTCTCCCCCGCCTCCTGCCGCTTGGATCCGCACCTCCAACACTCCGAAGAGGCGCTGCACAATCCCCTGCACCGTGTTCACGCTCTGGACGTGGTCCAGCGGCAGCGAACGCTCGCTCTTCTGTAAGACGCCTCGCTTGACATGGAACGCTCCGCCCGACACCCGGTAGGTCGTTGCCCGCCAGGAGAGGAACCCCCAAACCATGCTCAAAGCACCTAGCAACGCGAGGCCCACAAGAACGAGGAGCAAGGTTCGCATGCCAAACTCGCCGTCGATAAGCGCCACGACCCCCGGCAACGCCGCCGCGCCGGACAAGTCCCGCACGGTACGGAGGGCCGCGAGCAGCATCCCAACCGGATGGAGGCGGCGTTCGAAGACGGGTTCGCTAGAGTTCATCCGCGCCCCGGGTGAGTTCGGCGATCCGGTCTCGCACCTCCGAGGCGGTGTCCTGGGCGAGCTGCGGGATCTCGTTCGGGCCCGCCGCCGTGTAGAAGACGACCGTCGAGAGCCCCAGGCGACGCTGCAAGGGTCCGCGCCGGGTGTCCACGTGCTGCACCCGCGTCATAGGCACGAGCGTGCGCGTCACCCGCACGAGGCCCCGCTGCACATCCACCTCCAAAGGCCGTATCTCGTAGCGCCACCGCCGCCACACTAAGGGCGGCAGCACGAAGACGAACAGAACTGCCAAAGCCAGAGCCGCCACAGCTGGCAGGACCGCGAGGTAGGGCGTCGCGCCCGCCCATCCGAAGAGCACGTAGCTCCCGAACACACCGCCGATGAGGACCGGGGCCGCCTGCAACGCCCCCATGAGGCGCCATAACAGCTTCGCCCGCGGGTCGAGCCACTTCTCCGGTTCGGCCTTCAAATGCTTCTCGTCAGGTCAGGGGAACCGTCGCGCGCGGACTTGAGCGGAGGTCTTTGGCGGCGAGCTGGCCGCAGGCGGCGTCTATATCCTGTCCACGGCTGGGTCTTAGGGTCGCCGAGAGGCCGAGCTCCCGTGCGTAGCGCAAGAACTCTTGCGCCTCGCGTTTTGGCGTCGCGGCAAAGCCCGTGTCCGTCCAGTTGAAGCGCAGGAGGTTCAGGTGGTAGAGCGGGTGATCGAGGCGGCCCGCGAGGGCCTCGACGTGGCGCGGCTGGTCGTTGACGCCGGCGAGTAGGGTGTACTCGAAGAAGAGCTTGCGGCGGGTCTTTTCGACGTAGTAGCGGGCGGAGTTCATCAGCTCGGGGATCGGGTGCCGGGAGGCGACCGGCATTAGCTCCTTGCGTTCCTCCTCGAAAGGTGTGTGCAAGGAGATCGCCAGGTGGAACTGCTCTGGCTCGTCGGCGAAGCGCTGGATCTTGTCTACCAACCCGCTGGTCGAGACCGCGATGTGTCGCGCCGCGAGGTTGAACCCGTCTTTGTCGTTTAGTGCTTTGAGCGCGAGCATGAGCTCTTTATAGTTTAGGAAAGGCTCGCCCATCCCCATGACGACCACGTTGGTGACGCGCTCGGGGGCGATGTCGCGGGCGACGACGAAGACCTGTTCGGCGATCTCGCGGGCCTTCAGGTTGCGCTTGATGCCCAAAAGGCCCGTCGCGCAGAACGTGCAGCCCATCGGACAACCGACCTGGGTCGAGATGCAGACGGTGCGCCTGCTTTTCTCGGGGATCACGACTGTCTCTATGAAGTGGCCGTCGTGGGTCATGAAGAGGTACTTGCGTGTCCCGTCGGTCGCTCGCACCACGCGGTGGAACTCCAGAACGGCGGCCGGCGCTCCTTCCGAGAGCGCGGTCCGCAGGCTTTTGGGGAGCGCGGTGGCCTCCTCCCAGCCCCGCACCAAGCCGTTGCAGAGGGCATCGTAGGCTTGCCCAAGCCGGTAGGCGGGTTCGCCCCTGTCTTCGAGGACCCTCTCCACGTCCGGTATGAATTCCCTGGCCTGCAATGCCACTCTCCTCTGCTCGTTCGCAGGAAGATTATACAAACGGGCCGGTGAAAAGCTCCTTTGGGCGGTAGAATCCGGGAACGTGAACGCGCTCGACATCTTTATAGTGCTGTTCGTAGTTTTCCTTGCTTGGCGTGGGGCGCGCACCGGCTTTTTGGCAGGCGCTTTATCGCTCGCGGGCGTGATCCTGGGTGCGATCCTGGGGTCCAGGCTCGTCCCGACCCTCCTGGGGGGCGGCGAGGATCTCGTCTTCGGCTCCCTCGTAACGCTCGCCAGCATCGCGGCTTTCGCCGTGCTCGGGGACGTCCTGGCCCGCGCGGTGAGCAGATCTTTGCGCGAGAAGATCACAAACCCCACCTCCGAGGCTCTGGATCGCGTCGGCGGGGCGCTCTTGGGCGGGGCGCTCTCCCTCACCTTCGTTTGGGTGGCCGCGACCTTCGCCCTGGGGTCCCCGCTCTTCTCGCCCCTGCACCCGGGCATGCAGGAATCCAGGGTGCTTACGGCCCTGAACAAGGAGATGCCGTCGCGGCTCCTGGCGCAGGCCGTCTCGCAGCTGGACCCCCTCCCCCGCTTCCAGGGTCCCGACCCCGGCGTCGAGGAGCCTAATGCAGACATCCTCAGGGACCCGGAGGTGCTTGCAACCTCCTCGAGCGTGGTGCGCGTTAGCGGGGTCGCCTGCGGGTACGGCCTCGAAGGCTCCGGCTGGGTCGCCGCCCCCGGCTTGGTAGTCACCAACGCCCATGTCGTGGCCGGAGAGACCGTCACCCAGGTCCAACCCGAAGGTACCGGACTTCCTTTACCCGCAGAGGCGGTAGTCTTCGACGAGAAGAACGACATCGCGGTCTTGAGGGTAAGGGATCTACGCCTGCCGCCCCTCCCTACCGCCGAGCCCCGAGACAACGAGCCGGTCGGCATCCTGGGTTTCCCGGAGAACGGGCCGTTCGACGTCAGGGCCGGGCGCGTGGGCGACACGGTGCGCGTCGTCTCCAACGACGCCTACAACCGGGGCCCCGTGGAGCGCATCGTGACCAGTTTCAGGGGCTTCGTCCGCCCCGGCAACTCGGGTGGTCCGGCCATCAACGCCGACGGCGAGGTCGTCGCCACCGTCTTCGCCAGCCGCGCCGACTCCAACAACGGCGGTTACGGTGTCCCCTCCGACCTGGTAGGACAACTCATGGACCTCGCTGAGGAGCGCCAGAGCCCCGTCGACACCAAAGATTGCGCTATTTAGCGATCAGGCACCAGTAGTCAGGCATCAGGTAATACGTGGAGCATAGCCCCTTTCCCGCTCGAAATACCTAAGCCGGAGGGTCCGCCAAGACAGCCGTACCGGGTACAACGCGCCACTGCGACAGAATTTTGGCTGACTGATGATGTCCGATCATCTCGTCTCTTCCTCCTGGACGATCTTCTCCAGGGCGAGGCGGCTGCGCCTCAGTTCGGCCTCGACCGTGGAGAGGCGTGCGAGCGTCGATTCCTCGAGCCGGTCGCGCTCGACCTCTCGGGCGACGGCGGAAGCGGCTTCGTCTATGGCGGTTATGGCGCTCTCGAGCAGGATGAGGTCGCGCTCGTCCATGCCGCGGATATTACTAGAACGCGCCTCTTGTTGTTCCGTTCGGCGGTCACGTAGGCGTCTATTATGGACCACGGAAGGACGGTTCCCAGCATGACGGAGGGTGATGGCGCGTTCACACGAAATCTCCACGCCATAGTACACGCCGGAGCGTGAGCGCCCCGGCTTTTGGGCCAGGTGGGGAAGGCGGCCAATCAGAAGTCCGTGGTAAGGGAGGCGTTAGCCGCAAGCTCCGTCTAACCGCCTTCGGAATGCTTGACACCCTGAGACGACGATAAATGAAAAGTGCTCCGTCAGCGCTCTTGCCACAGGTCGAGGACGGCGAGTGGTTCTTCGACACAGAGCTGCTCCTGTTGGCCGAGGAGCGCTGCCTGCGCATAAGCGAAGTTCCGGTCGATTGGATCGAGGACCTCGA
>JALZFJ010000393.1 GCA_030867425.1 Actinomycetota bacterium
GGGCTGATGTTGGCGGACGTGGAACCTGGAGAGTATTTCCTGGTCTGCCTACCCTTGAAGCTCAGGGGCTCCGATGGCTCTCCGGCGCGAGCGATACTTATACGAAATCTTTAAGAACAGAGGCCAACTGGAGAAGGCCGACGGGAAGAAGTGCTGCGCAGTGTACAATATCATGGGGTCACCGTCTGGCCTGCGAGAGCCAAGGGAGATCCGCTCAAGATAATGTTCAGTGCACTGGGAGGCGAAGAGGTTTGTCACGGGGACGCAACGTCAACAAGATGATGCAGCAGGTCCAGAAGATGCAGCAGGAGATGCAGCAGGCGCAAGAAGAGCTGGCCCGCGAGACCGTCACGGCTTCGGCCGGCGGCGGGGCGGTAAAGGCGACGATGACGGGTGGTTTGGAGCTCGTCTCCGTCGAGATCGACCCGGAAGTCGTGGACCCCGAGGACGTCGAAATGTTGCAGGACATGGTGCTCGCGGTGGTCAACGAGGCCTTGACGAGCGCTCAGGAGCTGGCCTCGAAGAAGCTCGGCGGCGTCACCGGGGGTCTGGGGGACCTGGGGCTGAACCTCCCGGGACTGTAAAGGACCTTTGGCGACCTACGCGAGGCCGGTTGAGCGCCTCATAACCGAACTCTCCAAGCTACCCTCCATCGGGCCGAAGAGTGCCCAAAGGATCGCTTTTCACGTCGTGCGGGGGAGACCCGACGACGCGCGTGCCCTGGCGGATGCTCTGCGCGAGGTGAAGGAGCGGATAACGCCGTGCAAACGCTGCTTTAACCTCACCGAGGCCGAGGAGTGCGACATCTGCACCGATTCCAGGCGCGACCAGTCGGTCATCTGCGTAGTAGAGGACCCGTACGACATCGGGCCCATAGAGAGAACGGGCGAGTACCGTGGGCTGTACCACGTTTTGGGCGGGGCGCTATCGCCCTTGGATGGCATCGAGCCGGAGGACTTGAGGATAGCAGAGCTCGTCGAGCGGGTAGAGAGGGAAGGGACGAAGGAGATCGTGATCGCGACCAACCCGAACACGACCGGCGAGGCGACAGCGCTATTTATCGCCCAAGAGCTGAAGGACATGCCGGTGCGGGTGACGGCTCTGGCGAGCGGATTGCCCGTCGGCGGGGACCTGGAGTATGCTGACGAGGTCACATTAGGTAGGGCCTTCGCCGGGCGGCGTGAGATCTAGGGATCTAAAGGAACGACTTAACAGGTCTGGGGACACTGTAAGTTCGCCGCTTGCATCTTTGAGCCGTCACTCCGTCGACTCTTTGGGAGAAACCGTCGCGACCCTCGCCCCTAGGGACGCGACCCTCGTCGAGCCGCCAGAGTTGACACGCGAGCTCTCTCGGGCCCTTCAGGCGATGGGGGCCAAACGGCTGTACTCGCACCAGCTCGAGGCGTACGAGAAGTTGCGAAGCGGTGAGAACGTGATCGTCTCTACGGCGACCGCCAGCGGCAAGTCGCTGTGCTACAAGATCCCCGCCTTTGAGAACGCTCTGGAGAACGCGTCGAACCGGGCGCTCTTCCTCTACCCGACGAAGGCGCTTGCCCAGGACCAGTTGCAGAAGATAGGGAAGCTAATGCTGCGCGGCGTCCACCCCGCGACCTACGACCGGGACACGCCGAAGGCTCTGCGCCCAGGGATCAGGAAGAAGGCCAACGTCGTCCTCACGAACCCTGACATGCTGAACGTGGGCCTCCTCCCGAGCCACGACTCCCTCTGGGCGGACTTCTTCAGGAACCTCAAGATAATCGCTGTGGACGAGGCTCACCTCCTCAGGGGCGTCTTCGGCTCGCACGCCGCGGCGGTCTTGCGTCGCCTGAGGAGGGTGGCGGCGCTACACGGGGCGGATCCAAAGTTCGTCCTGACGAGCGCGACCATCGCCAACCCTTTGGAGCTTGCGGAGGTTTTGACGGGCCTACCGTTCGCGCTCGTGGAGAAAGATGGGGCGTCTTCGGGGGAGCGGCGGGTGGTCTTCAGGAACCCGCCTCTAAAGGACGAGGAAAAAGGTGACCGGCGGAGCATGCTCACCGAGGGGGCTTTCGTCTTCTCGCGGCTCGTCGCCTCGGGAGTTAGGACCATCGCTTTTGCCAAGAGCCGCAAAAGCGCGGAGCTGATCTACCGTTACGCCGCCGACCGTTTGGGACCAGACCTCGCGCGGCGCATCTCGCCATATCGCGCGGGTTACACCGTCCGGGAGAGACGGGAGATAGAGGCCAGTCTTTTTAGGGGCGAGCTCCTGGGGGTGGTCTCGACGAATGCCCTGGAGCTCGGGGTGGACGTGGGCTCCCTGGACGCGGTGGTGTGCTGCGGGTATCCGGG
>JALZFJ010000406.1 GCA_030867425.1 Actinomycetota bacterium
AGACCATAGATGCCATACAGTACTTGTTGAACGTCGCCATCTACAAAAACCGCCCTTTTGTAAAGAGGATCGTGGTCGATACCGGAGGCTACAGGCAACGCCGCATCGAAGCAATCCAGGGGATGGCGCATCGCACGGCCCGTCGTGCGCTGAGGGAAAAGCGGCCACTCAGCCTTCCCCCCATGCCCGCCGCTGAACGTCGCGTCGTACACCTCTTTCTCAAAGAGAACCCTAACGTTACAACCTCCAGCGAGGGCGAGGAACAAGACCGGAGGGTCATCGTAATCCCGAGTTAGCGCTCCCCTGTTTCACGTGAAACGATGTAGACGACAAATGCATCTATACACCAACATTTGTCGCAAAGTTGAGTTCCTAGGTTCAAAGAGCGTGTTTCACGTGAAACAGTACCCATGGTAGAGAGGGCTATAGAGCAACTGCGGCTGCAGTCCGCGAAGTGGGGTATCGACCTAAATAGGGCGCAGCTGACGTTGCTGAGCACGTATGCTGACCTACTCGCTGGGTACAAGTTGGCGAACGTAGTAGGGACCAGCGATCGGGACGAGATTATCGTCAAGCATCTGCTCGATTCCCTAAGCTGTTACATCATAAAGGACTTGTGGCAGGCGCGCACGGCCGTGGACGTAGGAACGGGAGCGGGCCTGCCCGGGATACCGCTCGCGATCGTACGCCCAGGGCTTCGAATAGCCTTACTGGAAACCACGGAGAAGAAAGTGCGTTTCCTCAATCACACCCAAGCAGTGCTGCGGCTTGATAATTTGGAAGTGCTACACGAGCGTGCCGAGGAGGCAGGGAGGACGTCTGATCGTAGGGAGAAATCGGACGTCGCCACAGCACGCGCGCTAGCCTCCTTGTCGGTAGTAGTCGAGTATTGCGCTCCGTTGGTGCGACCCGGAGGTGTAGTCCTCGCGATGAAGGCTCGGTTGTCGGAGGAGGAACTGTCCACGGGAGTAGCGGCATCGCACAATCTGGGAGCGCAGTTGCGAGAGGTCCGAGTAGTTGAGCACGAGAACCACCTTCCGCAAAAGGAGCGCAGGATAGTAGTGTTGGACAAGGTCGGTCGAACGCCTCGTAAGTTCCCTCGGAGGCCCGGGCTAGCAAAAAAACGACCGTTGGGCGGCTCATCTTGAGGCCAGGTTCTGTCCAGCTACGACAAATGGTAGACGGCCCGATTTTTCTCGCAGAGCAGGGCAAGCCCTGAGGGGGCATGCTAACATTCCGGCGGTGGCCACCGTAGTTGCCATAGTCAACCAGAAGGGCGGGGTGGGGAAGAGCACTACCGCGATCAACCTCGCCGCATACCTGGCGGGACTAGGGGAGAGCGTTTTGATCGTGGACATGGATCCCCAAGGCAACGCGACGAGCGGCCTCGGCGTCTCGGCGGGAAGCAACGGTTGCATGTACGACGTGCTGCTCGAGGGCAAGCCTCTAGAGCAGGTCGCTGTAAAGACGGAGGTCGAAGGACTCGAGGTTGCGCCAGCAACCATAAACCTCGTGGGTGCGGAGGTAGAGCTAGTCTCCGCTCTCGCGCGAGAGTTCAAGTTAAAGCGCTCTTTAGAGAAGCTGCCTGCCGATACCTACGACCGTATCCTGGTAGATTGCCCGCCTTCTCTGGATCTTCTGACGCTAAATGCGTTAACGGCCGCGGACGAGGTGCTCATCCCGATACAGTGCGAGTATTACGCCCTCGAAGGGCTCACGCAGCTCATGAGGAGCATACGGATGGTGCGGGAAGAGCTCAATCCAAACCTGAAGATCGGCGGGGTCTTGCTCACCATGTTCGATACTCGAACGAACCTGGCCCACCAGGTAGTCGAAGAGGTGCGGGCGTTCTTCGGAGACCAAGTATTCCACGCGGTGATACCCCGTAACGTGCGGCTCAGCGAGGCTCCAAGCTTCGGCTTACCGGTCACCCTTTACGCCCCGAAGAGCAACGGCGCGGAGGCTTACGCAGCAGTCGCCGAGGAGGTGCTGAACCGTGGCTAGGCGCGGGCTGGGGCGGGGACTCTCGGCGCTCATATCCGCCGGGGACAACGTCGGGGGCTTGAGGTTCGAGGAGGTGCCTGTGACGGCCATCCGGCCGAACGCCCACCAGCCGCGCCGCAACTTCTCGGAGGCGAGCATAAAAGAACTCGCGGCCTCCATACGCGAGGTGGGGATACTGCAGCCCCTCGTGATCCGGTCAACCGAAACCGGTTTCGAGCTGATAGCGGGGGAGAGGAGGCTCAGGGCTGCCAAAGAGGCTGGCCTGGATCGGATACCGGTCCTGATACGTCAGGCCGTGGAGAGCGAGTCGATGGAGATGGCGCTCGTCGAGAACCTTCAAAGGGAAGACCTCAACCCCTTGGAGACCGCATCTGCTTACCAGGCCCTCATGGACGGCTTCGGTTTGACCAAAGACCAGCTCGCGCACCGGCTGGGAAAGAGCCGTGCTGCAGTAACTAACACGCTACGTCTGACCCGGTTGCCAAAATCCATCCAGGAAATGGTGCTGGCCGAGAGGTTGTCGGAGGGACATGCTCGCGCGCTGCTCGGGCTGGAGTCGGAAGAGCACATGCTTCGCGTGGCTAGAAGGGTGCAGGCAGAGAAACTCTCCGTCCGAAAAACCGAAGAACTAGTGCGCGAAGAGCTCGCAGAACCGCGGGCTGCTCCGGAGGTTGAAGAACCTCGGGATGAGCAAGAAGCCGCCGACGAGTACGGCGCAGCCGCGCGTCGAGTCCAGGAGGTACTGGCGCTGCCGACCCGGGTGCGGGCGTCGCGTAAGGGCGGCAAGATCGAGATACGCTTCCGCCAGAGGGAGGAGTTGGAGGCGTTAGTCGCCCTGCTCACCGCGAAAAGCGCGGGTGAGTAGGAGCTTTACGGGCGCCGATTCTGGCTTGGATGCTAGAGGTACTCTATATGGCACTTCAACGTTGCCGAAATTTCCTTCGCATACGAACTGGCCGGGGTCGCCAGGGCCGAAGACGCGGAAGGCTTGGCGCCCAAAGTACCAAGAATCCGACCGCCGAGGCCGAGGGAGAGGTGGAGGAGCTTGCCGAGGTGGGCTCGCGGCTGGAGGAGCCGCAGGCTCAGGCCGACGCCTCGTCGTCGCGAGCTCGGGGGTTGGATCTGCAGAACCAGAGACTAAGAACTTGCGCCAATAGGTTAACGACTTTTGCGTTTGGCGACTCTCTGAACGGTTAAGCCGCCTCTTTATCGTCCGTTGTCACATTCGCTACTCGCCTATTGGCGCAGCCTCTAAACGAGGACTTGAAGGACCAACGAGAGACCGGGACTAAAAGCATACAATTCAACGACTACCCCTGGCGGACGTTGGAGGACACCGCCTGGCGGCTAGAAAGGAAGAAGGCAGAGTACAGGAAGTCGCGGAAGGAACATCAGAATCGGGTCGAGGAGCCGCGGCGGCGCGAGGCAGCGTCGGAGGACTCCGTCGGTAGGTTGGGGTCGAAATAGGAGCAGAACCTCAGGGGTTTGACCAGGGATTCGGCCCGGTTTTTGTGCACGTTGCCCGAAGAACGGGTGCCGGAACTTTTCTAGCATAAGCTGCCGATTGTAACGGCTAACTGGGGAAGCGGTGGGTATGGGGCATCGGCCGCGTTCGTTCCTGGGCTGGGTTTTTGGTTCGTTGCTGGCGTGCCTCGTGTTCGGAGGCCTCGAGGGATGCGATGGGGGAGACGGGGACAGCAAGAGGAGAAGGGTTCCACCCTGACAGTGCTCGCCGCGTCCTCGCTTACTGACGCCTTTGGGGAGCTCGAGAGCTCGTTCGAGGAGCAGAACCAGGGTATCGAGGTTACCACGAGCTTCGCGAGCAGCTCGGATGTGCTCACCCAAATCGCGTGGGCACGCGCTTTAGGAGAGTTCGGGGGCACGATTATTTTCGCGGGAAGCTTCCGGGGCGTAACGCAGACCATGCCGCTGGCCATCTACGGGACCCTGGAGAACGACTTCGACGCGGCGGTTGCACTTTCGGTGCTAGTTTTGGGCTTCGCTTTCACCATAATCCTGACCACGAGATATCTGACCAAGAGAGTGTCAGAGTACAAAGATTGATCCTCACCCTGGTGATCCAGGAGAAAAGATAGCAACGGGATAGAGGGACTAGGAGAAAAACAGTCGACCACATAATGAGGTTAGCATGGCGGTATCGGCATCACGATAGAATAGTACTAACCATGATTTTTTTGCTGCAGTAGTTGTTGGCTACTTAGAGTGTGTTTTACAACCTCCTTTTGCAAGTAAGCGAGGCTAATGAGGAAACACCTCAGCAGCAGTAAGGCTTCGTGGAAAAGCTGCCGGGCATCTACTGCTCCGGTCGAGGTTAGTCGAAATCTGCCAATTCACAATGATCGGCGGCAAGCTTAGTGAGCCTCTCGATCTGCTGAGGCGTGACCCGTTTTGAGGAAAGCTCCGGCAGTGCGTCTTTGGCAAAGAAGCCCACCTCTTTGGTCTCCATACTCGCGGCTAGAGGATCGCCGCTCAAGAGCTCGCACAGAAAGCAGACCTTGTAGACGTGGAAGGGCATGGGCGGGTGCGGGTGCTTGTCTCTATCCCACAGCGCTAACAACCTGACCACGCCTACCCGGTAGCCGGACTCCTCCTCGACCTCCCTCTCCACCGCCTCGCTCGGGGACTCTCCCACGTCTACCCAGCCTCCGGGCAGTGTCCAACGCCCGTCCTCCTTCTCCTTGACTAGGAGAACGT
>JALZFJ010000410.1 GCA_030867425.1 Actinomycetota bacterium
CGCCAGCGGATTGTTACAAACTCAGCCACGCAACCGCGAGAGAACGCCTCCTGCCTCCTCCACCAGCTCCTGAACGATCTCGGCTGCGCCCTGACCGTTCTTGAGCATTCTGAGCCCTTGCCCGGCGAGCAGTGGCGAGTAGTCGCCGTCATCAGCTGCCTGTGACGCGCCGTAGAGATCGGCGGCGGCCACGCTAGGGGCTCCGGTCCGTCCCTCAGGTATTCCTCGGCGAACCGGTTGCGCAAGCCCCGGGCCGGACGGCCCATAAAGGCCCGAGTAACTACCGTGTCGGCTTCCGTGGCCGCGAGCAGGCGCTCCCGATACGCGTGGTAGGCGCCGCTCTCCCGCGCCAGAAGAAACCGGGTGCCAAGCTGCGCCCCAGCAGCACCGAGCGCCAGCGTGGCCACGAGGCCACGTCCGTCCATGACACCACCAGCAGCTACCACCGGCACGTCCAGCGCGTCTACGACCTGCGGGACCAGAGCCAACGTTCCGACGAGCGACGCCTCGTCGCCCGGGCCGAGTTCGAAGGTCGAGCGGTGGCCCCCGGCCTCGGCTCCCTGAGCAACCACGACATCGGCTCCGAGCCCCGCTACATGAACAGCTTCCTCAACGGTCGTGACCATAGAAGCCACCAGCATGCCTTCGGCGTGTGCCCGCTCGACGAGCTCTCCGGGATTGCCGAGCGCAACGCTCAAGACTGACACCCGCTCCTTGAAGACAACCTCCAACTGTTCCGAAAGCGGCGAGGGTGGCAGCGAAAGCTCGTCATCCCCCGGAGGCAAGCCGAACCTCTCTCGGAAGCGGTCGAGAAATTGCTGGACGGAGGCCGCGTCCATGGTGCCTGCCTCCGGGGGCGCCAGCTGGAAGTTGACCCCGAAAGGACGGTTAGTCAGCGCCTTGACCGCCCGGATGTCCTCCCGCAGTTTATCGGGTGCTACCCTGGCGCCCGCCAGCACCCCGAATCCGCCGGCGTTGGACACCGCAGAGACGAGCTTGGGCGTCGTCCATCCTCCGGCCATCGGGGCCTGGATGATCGGGTAACGGACGTTCAGTAGATCGCACAGCGGGGTCACAAGGGACGCGTGCGAAGATGCCGAAATCATGAGCGATACCTCCTCAGTAACGAACTTCCGGCGCACTTGCATGGTACGTAAGATCACGGGACCGCAATAACCGGGCAACGAGGCTGTGGGCCTGGTCCTGTACCGTAGCCGTTGGCACCGAGTTTAACTTACGCATGAGGGTTGCTGGAAGCGGTGCGCTACTTCTCGACCAGAGCACGTACCCCCAACGCCAGCCACAGAATGCCGAACACCACGAACCCCCATATTTCTCCTGAGAATATCGTCCCGAGTAACCCGACGATGAGCTCCACACCGCACCAGCGTGCCAGCACCCTTGCCTGCAGGGTAGCTGTGCCGTAGAGCATAACCCAACCAACACAGCAAAGGTAAGGAGCGTCCTTGTGCACCAAGCCGAGAAGGCCATCCAACGTGAACGCCACGCCGCCAACATAGCCGAGATCCCACCCCACCGGATTAGGTCCGACGACACAGTCTTCTCCTTGCTCAAATCTTTTCTTACAAGCAAATTGTGACGTCCGATGAAGGGCGTATTCATCACCCAAAAATGAGTGTTTCGCCCTCAGAAGAATTTAGGGTCTATGGCGCTTTGTCCACGTTCACAGACGCTCCAAAACGGCACACTTAAGGTAGCGGGTCTCGGGGATAGCGAGGATATGGGGATGGTCGAGGGCCTGCCCCCGCCACTCGCGCACCCGTATTACACGGTTAGCGTCAGCTGCCGCCGAGCGCAAGGTCTCCTCCATGAGCTCGCGCGAGAAGTGGTAGGAGCACGAGCAGGTGATGAGGACACCGCCAAGCGACAGGAGCTTCATCGCGCGGAGGTTTATCTCTTTGTACGCGCGGGTCGCACCCGGGAGATCTCGCTTTGTCTTGACGAAGGCGGGTGGGTCGAGGACGACGGTATCGTAACCCTCCCCACTATTGGACCGTTCGCGCAACAGGTCGAAGGCATTGGCGCGGGTGAAAGCGATGTTTGAGAAGCCGTTAAGCTCCGCGTTGGCGCGGGCGGCCTCCAAAGCTTCGCCGCTCGAATCCACAGCCTCTACCGACGCGACCCTGCGCGCGGCGTGCAGGGCGAAGCCGCCGGCGTAGGAGAAGACGTCGAGGACGCGCCCCCTCGCGTAAGAAGCGGCGGCGATGTGGTTCTCCCGCTGATCGAGGAAGCCGCCGGTCTTCTGGCCCCTCCACAAGTCTGCCCTGTACCGGATCGAACCCTCCCGAACGCAGACGGAGTCGGGGACCTGGCCGGAGAGTACCCTTACGC
>JALZFJ010000411.1 GCA_030867425.1 Actinomycetota bacterium
CCTTCCTAGTCGACGCCTACCGCGAAGAGGAGGTGCGCGGCGAGACGCGCACGGTCCTCAAGCTACACCCACGCCTCGCCCCCACAAAGGCCGCTGTCTTTCCGCTCACGAAGAAGGAGCCGGTAGCTTCGGTCGCACGCGAGCTCTACGACGATCTGAAAGGGGACTACAGGGTCTTCTACGACGACTCGGGCGCGATCGGTCGCCGTTACAGGCGCCAGGACGAGGCCGGCACCCCTTTCTGCGTCACGGCGGACTTCGACACTTTGGAGGACAGGCAGGTCACCGTCCGCGACCGGGACACGATGGAGCAGGAGCGCATCCCACTGGACGCCGTGCGCGAGAAGCTGCGTGCCCTAATCTATGGTTGAGGGAACGACAAGCCCCAGACCCATCGCCCTTTGGGCGGTGCCGCGCTCTATCTCGACGGCCTTCGAGCGCGTCTTCGTCGAGCGGGGCGACTTCAAGGTCTTCCATGAGCCCTTCTCCGCCTCCTACTACTACTCGGCCGAACGCCGCAGCGACCGCTACGCGGACGAGGAGCCAAAGGAAGAGTACGCTTACGCGGAAGTTCTCGCGCGACTCCTGGCACCAGAGGCGAAGCCGGTCTTTCTCAAGGATATGGCCTACCACGTGGCGGGCCTGATGGGCCGGGACTTCGCAGCCAGGTTCACGAATACGTTCCTCATCCGCGATCCGAAGTCCGTCCTCGCGTCCCTCTACGAGTTCTGGCCGGACTTCACCTTCGAGGAGGCAGGCTACGAGCACCTCCACCGCCTGTTTCGGTACGCAACCGAAGAAGGCCAGCGGACAGTGGTCGTCGACGCCTCCGACCTCTCCAGGAATCCTGAAGGTACGGTCTCGGCCTACTGCGAGGTACTGAGCATACCGTTCATGCCGGAGTCCCTCTCCTGGGAGCCGCGCAAGGTGCCGGAGTGGGAGATGTGGGGCGAGTGGCACGAGGAGGCAGAGAAGAGTATGGGCATAAAAAAGCAACAGCTCAAATCTGAAGCAAGGATCCCGGAAAGCCTGGAAGAGGTCTACGCTCGCTGCCTGCCGTACTACGAAGCCCTACACGCTGAACGCTTGCGCGTCTAGCCATCAGCGTTCAGCCTTTTGAATCCCGGCGGTCGATGGTATAGCAGCTCGAATGCGAGAAGAAACAACCCGCTGTTTGTGCGGGGGCGCTTCCGTTCCTACGAGATCTTGCAGCCTTTTTGGTTTTAGCCGATCGCTGGCACCTGTCCTTGCACTTCGAGGTCGTTTTGCAGGGCTTCGGCGCTACTCTACTCGCCTTCTAACCCCCTTGTCTAGCCAACAACTTATGGTGCGTAGAGGCTTACTTCTAGCGTTTATGCCAGATCGGCCCTTCTCCTCTCCGCAATGCCTCCCCATTCCCGAGCCCAAAGTCCCGCACCAAGCACAACGAAAGCGCCGCCGAAAAGTGGCGGCCTCCCTCGACGGGAGGCCGCCCGTTGCTCAGTCGATGTACCTAGCGTCTTGCCGGATTATCCGTTCACAGCCACGGGTCGCTCGCGGCTAGGACTCCTGTTCGGCCTTCCCGGCATCGACCCAGGGCTGCACGACGTCGCGATTATTATCTATAAAGTTCCTGGCGGCATCTTCCGGGCTGGAGCCCGCCTCGATGTCCCGCTCTATCGAGACCACCTGCTCCTCGTTGAGCCGTATCTGATCCATGAACGCGACCGCGTCTGGGTAGTCCTTTCTGAGGTCATTGTTGATGATGGTCGTCACCTCGGAGGGATCGTTCAGCGGGCCCCAGGTGTCCAGGGGATCATCCAGGTACACGAGGTCGTAGTCGTTGTTCATCCTGTGCGGTTTCCAGGCGGGGAAGATGATGGGCTCTTGGTTCGTGTACCGCCGGTCCAACTCGGCCAGCATCGCCGCCGTGGCTTGGTTCGTCTGATCTATGTTCAGACCGTACTCCGGGATCGTGTAATCGTCGATGTAGTTCGTTACGGCCGCGCCCGGCTCGATGCCGGTGATCTCCTGCACACCGGTGGAGGGGATCTCCTCGATGCTGGTGATGCCCATGTAGGCGGGAGCCGCCAGGGCGAACTGGGTAGTGTCCGTGTACCAGACGGACAATTGCTCGACCCGATTCCTGACCTTGTCCATGTGCTCCTCGTGGTTCGGCAGCCACACGTCCTGGAACGCCTGGATGTCGCCGGTTGACACGCCCTGGAACGTTGGGCCTAAGTCGGCTTGCTGTATCTCCACGCTATCGAACCCAAGCTCCTCCTCGAGGAGGATCTTCGACATGTTAGCGATGACGATGTTCTCGTCCCAACCTATGTTGCCCAGCGTGATCTCCTTGCCCACCGCGCCGCCACCGCCGCCGCCGCCGCAGCCCGCCGCGAGGGCACTCGCCACGAGCGCCAGGATTACCGCCAAAAGCTTTCGCTTCATCTACCTTCCTTGTCTCTAGCCAACAAGTTCGTGGTACACCTTAAGAGATACGTACGTGCGTTCGTGCCGGATCAGCCTGCTCCTTTGCGGCACCCCCCTTTCGTTCAGGCTCCTGCATGAGGATGTTCGGGCAAGAGCGGCTCACCGAGATCTATCTCCCGCCTCGGCTCCTTCCGCATCCTTTGCGGTATCTTCCGTGCCGGCTCCGGTGGTACCGGCAGTGTCGGGATCGACATCGGGCTTCTTCCTGCCCGGAAGAACCTTCGACATGCCTCCTCCTTTGCCCAGCCCCAGCCCGCGCTTCACGCCGCCGCGTTGTGGGGCGCGGCTCAGACTACGCGTGACCCGGTCGAGGTAGATCGCAATGATCACGATGCCCACCCCGCCGACGAACGCTCGGCCGACATCGAGCTGGGTCAGTCCCAGGACCACCTCCTCTCCCAGGCCCCCGGCCCCGACCAGGGAGGCGATGACCACCATCGAGAGCGAGAGCATGATCACCTGGTTGACCCCGGCCATGATAGTAGTCAGGGCCTGCGGAAGCTCGACCTTGCGCAAGGTCTGCATGGGGGTCGCCCCGAAGGCCTGGCCCGCCTCGACTGTGTCCTTCGGCACCTGCTGGATGCCGAGCATCGTCAGCCTCACCGCGGGCGGCATGGCGAAGACCACCGTCGCGACGAGCGCCGGCACCTCCCCGAGGCCCAGGAACACGATCATAGGGACCAGGTACACGAACGCGGGCATCGTCTGCATCACGTCCAGTATGGGCCTTATCGCCGCTTCGAACGGCCGCGACTTGGCGGCGAGTATCCCGAGCGGAATCCCGATAGCAAGCGCGATTATGGCCGACGCGATGATCAGCGCCAGGGTGAGCATGGTGCTGTTCCAGAGCCCGAGGCTGATGAGCAGGAAAAAGCCGAACACCGAGAAAAGGGCCACCCGCCATCCGGACAGGAAGAAGGCTATCGCCGCGAGTATGGCGACCATAACCAGCTCCGGCGGCGCGGTCATAACGGCCTCGAGCAGGCGGACCAGGAGCCTGAGCACATCTCGAACCACATCGAAGGCATCCTGGAGGTTGCCTTGCGCCCAGTCGACGAACCTATCGACCCACCGGCCGAGAGGGATCTTGGGGAGGAAATCCCCTTGCAAGAAGTCGAGCATCCTTAACTCCCCTCTCCCGTCTCCTGACCGACCTCGCTGGGCTCGCGAGAGGTTTCACTCCGGCCAACGCCGCTGAAGTCGCCGTCCCCTCCGTCGCTAAGCTCCGTACTCGTGAGGCCCGCTATCAAGGAGCCGCGGACGACAACGCCTTCGAGGTGGTCTTCCTCTCCCACGACGGCCACGGGTACGTCGTCACGCTCCACGAAGAGCGGCAGGATCTCACGCAGCGGCGTGCTCCGCCCGACCCTAGGCGTCCCGGTATCCATCGCCGGCTTGAGCTCCCGCTCGTCGCGTTCGACGAGCCTGCTGACCTCCTCGGCCTCGGCGAGCCCCTGAAGCCGCCGCTCGTCGTCCACCACGAAGAT
>JALZFJ010000035.1 GCA_030867425.1 Actinomycetota bacterium
AGTTTCTCTTTTGCTGGACCACCGGTTGGATGACGAGGTGAGATGCTACCCTTCTCAGGGCGCGGCCTAAGGTCATTGGGTGCTTGAGGAGGCTGTAAATCGGGGCGTCGCCGGTGAATCCCTCGACGAGGCTGCGCCTGGCGTCCGGGTCCTTCTCGCAGGCTTTGAAGAGCGGCTCCATCATCCCGAGGTTCGGGACGAGATTAGTTAGGGCATATCCAGAGAGGTGCTCTCTGGCCCGCTTGCGCCGTAGCTGGCGCTCATAGCCGGAAAGGGTGGGGGCAGAGTAGTCGCCCTTTGCGCAGGCCTCGTGAGCCCAGGCGGCTGCCAGGCGACCACACTCTATCGCGTAACCGACGCCCTCGCCGCTTATCGGGTGGATCATGCTCGCCGCGTCCCCGACGGTCATCAAACCCTGCGCGTGCCTCTTCGCGCCCCACATCCCCATCTTCAAAGACCAGCTACGAGCAGGTCCCTCGGGCTCGGCGTCCTTCAGCCAGTACGCCAGCTCGGGTTCTTCGAGAAAGCGGTCAAAGAAGTCCTTAAGGTTGCGCGCGGTGCGTTCCAGCGTCTTCGTCAAGACGCCCGCCCCAACATTCGCCCGCCCGTCCCCGAAATAGAAGACCCAACCATAACCGGCCCCGTGCTCGTTCATGTCTCTTGTGACAAAGACGTGCAGATCCTCCTTGTTCGGACCGGAGACTTTCTCGAAATACTGCCTCCTCGCCACGGCGTTCTGGTGGGCCTTCATTCCCTCGCCCGCGAACCCCCCAACCCCGTCTGCGGCCACCACCAGCGGGGCTTCGTAGAACAGGGTCTCCCCGTTCGACGTTGCCTCGACGCCCGTGACGTTCCCTGCAGGCGTTCGGAGGAGCCTGGTGGCGCGGACGCCACCCCGGAAATCTGCGCCGACCTCTCTGGCGCGCATCAACAGGCGAGAGTCGGTCTCCTGGCGGGGGACCACGTAGCCGTGGGGGCCGTGGAGGGTGGGGGGCACCTTCTGGCGCAAAAACGCGGTCTGGGTGTAGATGGAGAAACCCGAGAACTTGCCGTGGTGTGGCTCGTCAAGCCAGTCGCCGAGACCCATGAGCGAGATCTCCTCTGCGGCATGGGGCATCAGACCGTCGCCGCAAGGCTTATCGCGCGGAAATTCCTGACGGTCCAGGAGCAAGACCGAAAGACCGGTCCTCGCCGCGTGGTAAGCCGTCGCCGACCCGCCCGGCCCAGCCCCGACCACGATCAAATCTGCCCGCTCGGTCATCCTTCTCCTGCCTCTCTGAGTTCTTTCTTGGTTCCGGCACCGCTACCCAGTTTCGAACCGCGGACCATTATACTTTTACCCACGCGCAGCTACCAAAGCAAACAAGCACGATAGAGAGGAGGCAGGAGGATGGTGGACCGCAACCGCCCGGCCCGTTACGGGGTGGAGGACAGGGCCGTGCTGAAAGCCACGGGCCAGCCCGTCGAAATTCTCGAGGTCCGCCGGGGCGAGTTCGTCCCGGACTTCGTTTACAAAGTGCGCGTGCTAGCCCAGAAGCCCGCTCGCCCCTACAACCTCTCTGTCCCCGAGCATGACCTTTTAGACTCGTAGATCCGAGAGGTCATGCTCTCAGCATTCTGGCATCAGCGGTCAGGAGACCCGGGTAGGGGCCCCCACGCTCACGTCACGCTTTGACAAGAAGCAATTCTACGGAGCCATACTCATATGGCACACCAAGCATGAGGCGGTGTCTGCCGAAGGCCAAAACCTGACTGCTGAAAGCTGGTACTTAATTGCCGGTGAAGGCTCAGAAGCCTTCGCCTGATGTAACGCTCAGGTAGGCGACGTCCACGAGGGGGACGCCTGTTTCGAGGGCGCGGTTCACGGCGCGCGCCAGGGCTTCGGCAGCGACGCCGGAGTCGGGGAAGTGCCCGTCGAGCAGGCGGGCGGCGCGGGCTATCTCGTAGAAGGAGAAGCGGCGCCGGTGGCCGGTCAGGTCGTAGACTGCTTCGAGGACCTCGAGCCGCAAGGAGATCAGCTGCTCGAGACGCCACCGGATCTCGTCTCCGGTGAGATTCATGGTCTGGTACAGGCGTGCTATCTTTGAAATCTGCACGAGCGCCTGCGGGCGTTTACCGAGGCGTGCCACCGAGCCCTCGTCGAGGTAGCGACGGGCGGTGATCCTGGCGAGCGCGAGCCTCCCTTTCGGCCCGTCGAATCCCTTGAGCAATGGCCATGTCTCTCTGCCGGACCT
>JALZFJ010000079.1 GCA_030867425.1 Actinomycetota bacterium
GCTTCCGGAACGAACCCGCACTCGGAGAGCTTCCCGTGCGTCGGCGACGCCCGTGAGCTCTAAAGCCTCCCGGCCCAAGCATTGCTCGAGACCGGCTAAACCAGCGGGATCGTCTCCTATCATCAAAACCCTGGTTATGTCCCCAAAGAACATCCGGGCAAAAGTGTGCTCCATTGCCCTGCCGAACTCGATCAGTCTAGGTCAGTGTCACGCCGAATTTACGCAAGGTTTACGGCGATGAAACATAAGCGAGAGGATCGTTCACTACCATCAGGGTTGTTTGGGAGGTAATCCAGCGAACGGGATCCTTCCTTGCTTTGAGTTTCTGGTAGTCGACGAGAAGGGAGCAGGAAGTTGAGGCAGTTCTAGTGGCAGAAGGCGACGGTCGTGGTGGGTCTTCTGGCTCTATCGATCGTCATAGCGGCGTGCGGCAGTGTTGCCAGTGGCAGTCAGCAAGAAGAGGAAAAGGGTGATGGCGGGGCTTCGGGTCAGATCGCCGTCGAGGGTTCCAGCACCGTCCTCCCGATCACCCAGGCAGCGGCCGAAGCGTTTAACCAGCAGAACCCGGACGTCCGTATCACCGTCGGCGGGGCGGGCACCGGCGACGGCTTCGAGGCGTTCTGTAATGGTGATACCCAAATCTCCGACGCTTCCCACCCGATCGAGGAAGATGAGGTCCAAGCATGCCAGAAGAATGGCGTAGAGTTCATAGAGACCCCGGTGGCCTTGGACGCTCTCTCGGTCGTGGTCAACTCCCAGAACAACTTCGCGAGCGACATAACGCTTGAGCAGCTCAGTACGCTTTGGGAACCTGACGCGGAGGGCCAGGTCACGACCTGGAACCAGGTGAACCCCGAGTGGCCCGAGCAGCAGATCAACCTCTACGGCCCCGGGACCGAGTCAGGCACCTTCGATTACTTCACCGATAAGGTTGTCGGCGAGGAGGGCGCGAGCCGGACGGACTACCAGGCCAGCGAGGACGACAACGTGCTGGTGCAGGGCGTCGGCGGCGACCCGAATGCGCTCGGGTACTTCGGCCTCAGTTACTTCGTACAGAACCAGCAACGGCTCAAGGCGCTCGCCGTCAACGGCGTTGCACCTAGCGAGGAGACTGCCCAATCGGGCGAGTACCCGCTCTCGCGGCCCCTGTTCATCTACGTGAGCACGCAGGCCCTCGAGGAGAACCCGTCGGTCGAGGAGTTCGTGAGCTACTACCTAGAGAACCTCAACCAGTTCGTCGAGCAGGCCCAGTACGTGCCGCTCAACGAGCAGGCCTTGCAGGAGGCACGCGAGCGCTTCCAGAACCGTACCACGGGGAGCTCTCCCGAAGGCGCCCTCGGAGGCTAGGCGAAGGGTAAGGAACAAAAGACGAAGTAGGAATACCGTCGGCGACGGGCCGTCGTCGTATCCGGTGAATACGCGGTGCGTAGCAATAAATGTGGGGCCGACTCGGCCGGCCCCACATCCTCGATTAGAGGGTTTTCCGGTTAGGCGATTGTTGGAGGTAGCCGGGTCTGCTCCCGCTTGCTCGAGGCAAAGCTCGCTTAGTATTAGTGTCGAGCTTCATTTTGTCTTTTCAATTTTTACTGCAAAACGTAAG
This sequence comes from Actinomycetota bacterium, assembly GCA_030867425.1. Taxonomy (GTDB): domain Bacteria; phylum Actinomycetota; class Rubrobacteria; order Rubrobacterales; family Rubrobacteraceae; genus Rubrobacter_F. Next base: position 1,601 of record JALZFJ010000079.1, read on the forward strand.
TTTTTAGGAGCTGTCAGACTTGGATTCAAATGACGAGTACGTCGACTTTCCCGAACTGCTCGACCGTCTCGGTCACGACCCGCTCGCAGTCCTTCGGGTCGGTACCATCCGCCAGGATCGCGAGCATCTTCTCGGCTCCGGCCTCCTCGACCAGACCCTCGATCTCGGCCGTCTTCCGGGCTGCAGCGATCACCACTCCTGCGCCCTCTTGCAGGTAAGCCCGCGCAATAGCCCTGCCGATACCCATGCCACTGCCGGAAACTATGCTGACCTCGCCAGCGAGCTTACCCAACCCTCTGTCTCCTGCCTGCCCGGCGACGACGCTAACGTGGGTGCATCCCGCCGTCCACCGAGACAGTCTGAGCCGTGATAAACGGATTGGAGACGAGCGCCAGGACGGCTTCGGCGACCTCCTCGGAACTACCCAGCCGCCCAACCGGAACACGTCCGGCGAGTACCCGACGCGACTCCTCATCGCCCGGCAGCGTTTCCCCGCCCTCGATGAGCGCGGGGGCCACAGCGTTCACCGTGACGCCATGGGGCGCGAGAGAACCGGCCAGTGCGTGCACGAGGCCGATAAGACCAGCCTTCGAGGTCGTGTAGTGGGGACCTACGAGCCCGCCGGTGAAGGCGGCGACCGAGGAGATGAATACCATTCTCCCCCACTCCCGCCCGCGCATCCCGGGCGCGAGCCGTTTGGCGAGGAGGAAGGCGGGCCTGAGGTTCACGTCCATCACCCGGTCCCAGTCCTCGACCGTTATCTCCTCCAGGCTCTGCTGTGGAGCTATGCCAGCGTTGCTGATCAGTATATCTACCGATCCAAGCTCCGCCTCCACGATACCAGCCATTTCCTCCAGCGCCACCGGGTCGCTAACGTCGCTCCCGACCGCCACGGCTCGTCGACCCATCCTGGAGATATGCGCGGTCTGCTCCTCGGCGGCCTTCCTGTTGCTCGCGTAACCGACCGCGACATCCGCCCCAACCTCCGCCAGCCGCCTAGCTATGGCAGCTCCAATCCCGCGGCTCGCACCCGTTACTAGAGCCATGCGCCCGCTAAGATCCATATCCCTTCCCTATGATCACAGGTAATACATCTGTAAGAGGTTATCTGTTAACGGGGCTCATATCAGAATATCGCTCACCGGAGGCGGCACCCTTTGGGGCAACCTCGTCTATGCGCCTTAGCTCCTCGTCAGTAAGCGAGATTCCGACCGCGGCGACGTTCTCCTCCAGATATTCGCGGCGTTTGGTGCCTGGGATCGGCACGATATCTTCTCCCTGGTGCAGCAGCCATGCTAGGGCAAGCTGGCTGGCGGCTAGGCCTTTTTCGTTCGCTATCTCTTTGACCCGATCGACCAGCTCCAGGTTCTTCTCGAAGTTCTCGCCCTGAAAGCGCGGCGAGGAGCGCCGGAAGTCGCCCTCCGGCAGGTCCTCGAACCTCTGGATTCGCCCGGTCAGGAAGCCGCGCCCCAGAGGACTGTAAGCAACAAAGCCTATACCCAGCTCGCGCACCGTCGGCAGTATCTCATCTTCCACGTCGCGACTCCACAGAGAGTACTCCGTCTGCAATGCGGTTATGGGGTGTACCTCCTGCGCCCGCCTTATCGTCTCGGGTGCCGCCTCCGAGATACCCAAATAACGGACCTTCCCCGCCTCGACAAGCTCCTTCATCGCCCCCCATGTCTCCTCTACGGGAGTGTCAGGGTCCACCCGGTGCTGGTAGTAGAGGTCTATGTGCTCCACCCCCAACCGATCCAACGAAGCGTCGCAAGCCTTGCGCACGTACTCGGGCCTTCCGTTCACGCCCAACCTAGTACCGTCCTCGGCTCGCTCGTTGCCAAACTTGGTTGCGAGCGTGACCTGATCCCTCCTATCGGCGATTGCTCTGCCAACGAGCCTCTCGTTAGTGAAGGGCCCGTACATGTCGGCAGTGTCTAGGAAGGTAACGCCGAGCTCGATAGCGTGGTGGATCGTAGCGATGGACTCGTCCTCGTCTGCAGTACCGTAGAACTCGCTCATGCCCATGCATCCCAAACCCAGGTCCGAGACCACGAGCCCCTGGGTGCCCAAACTCCGCTTCTGCATACGTTCCTCCTTCTCAGATGTCCTCACCACAAACTCGCTCGTAGGGAGGGTACTAAAAGTGCGCGTACAAAATATCTGTTGGTAGCGTCGCTAAAGATTTAACCGAATCAGTCCTGCCCTAAACAACAAGCCTGGTGCTCCGGGCTCGAATACACGCTCCCCCTCGCGGACCTGACTTTGGGACCGTTAAGCTGCAGGCGCGGAGGTCATAAGCGAATTAGGGAGGGCCGAGGTCGCCCTAGCGTATGACCAAATCTTCTTGTTGTGGCGAGCATGGGCGGTGGGACAACGTGCAGCGGTGGGAAGCTTCGTGTCCCAGCAGGCTGCTGCCAACTTGCCATCGCAAGACCTAGAGTAACTACTGATTCTTGGTCCTTTCTCTACCTTCTGCAGGAAGGGTAGAGACCTGCCGGACTAGGATTCGAACCTTCACTAACTGATCCTCAGACCCAGTGAGTGTGTATGTGCGCGAGAACTCGTACCGGATTGTTCTCTGGAAAGCGCCCTTCGCTACCCGCCACAGTAGTCTTGAGCGTGCTTCCACGCGGCGCAGAGGTCCGCAACCACCTGTTCCCTCGTCCGGTCATAGTCTTCGCTGTCTGCGCCCCTGAGCCTTAGCAGGTAGGCTGGTTGGTAGGTTGTAAGCGGCGGCAATCCGAGCTCTGAGTCGAAAGGGATGCCGTGCTCAGATTTGAGGGTGAACGACTTGTTGATCAGCTCTTTCGCCGGCGTGCTTGGTAAAAGATAGAACGTCTGACTACAAACAATGAAGGTCGCAAGTTCGAGTCCTGCCTAGCGTGCTTCCCATATTGCCCAGAGCTGTGAGAACTTTCACGCAGTCAAAAGGGCTTGATCCCCTACCAACCGTTGTGCCACTTCTTCGAGAACTCCTGCGCCTCCTTCTGAGCTTGTTCAGCCCGCTCCTGCGCCTTCTTCTGAGCCTCCTCCTGAGCTTCCCGAGCTACTTCTTCGGCCTGCTTTGTCGCTTTTTCGGCGTCCTTGGTCTGCTCCTCGGCCTCCTCCTTGGGTCGCTCCTTACTATTCTTCTGCTCCCCTACCACGGGACCTGGTGCTGGGGGCTCTTCTTCTTGCACCACTACCGGTTCGGTCTCCTGTTCTGCATTAGCAGGAGCGGCGGCTGGGAGCTCCTCTTGGACTGGCGCAGGGTTCTCTTGGACTGGTGCTGTGTACGCTACTGGTTGGGCCTCCATTGCCAACGAATCCATTGTCTCTTCTTGGGGGTCCTCCGGAGGACTTGGTGCTTCGACGGACCCAAGGGAAGGAGCCGTCGGCATTATCTCCTTTTGGTCCACAGCGTTGGTGGAGTATGAGAAGGGGAGCTCGAGGAGGCCCTGGGAGTAAGCTCCACCCAATGTGAGACCGAGGGCCAAGACCGCTGCTGTAGTGGCACCGACGACGCGCCTCTTCTTCGAGCGCCGGTGTACACTCCTCTCCCTCCTGAGTGGGACAGGGGGAACCCCGAGTAGTTCTGTCGAGTTCTCCGGTGAGCTTGCGACCCTCCGATAGAGAGGCTTCAGCCCCCGACACACGCGCTCAAGATCGTCCACTAGAGTCAGGGCGTCTTCCCCATAGCGTGCGAGCGGATCCTTCGACAGGAGCAGCAGGGTAATGGCTGCAATCCCCTCTGGGACGTCCGGATTTATCTCCTTCGGCGAGGAGGCAACCCCATAGACGTGCCTCATTGCAATCGCAATTAGGCTCTCCGCTTCAAAGGGAACTTTCCCAGAGAGCATCTGGTAGAGCGTTAT